>NZ_VRUX01000558.1:0-2731 GCF_008039885.1 Methylobacterium sp. WL103 | reverse complement strand
CCCCCCCCCCCCCCCCCCCCCCCTTTTTTTTTCAACCACCACCCCGCCTACGCTCAACGGCCCGGGGTCCGGGGGCGGGTTTTGGGTTATATCCCCATCACCTGGCCGCGGGCGAGGCCGCGCGGAAGGCCGTGCGCTTCACCGTGCTGGCTGACCCGGCGAGCGGCGCGGTGCTCGGCGTCCCCGAGCGGATGGTGCCCAAGCGCAGCGCCGTGCCCGGCGGCACCCGCTGGCAGAGCGCCGACGGGCGGCTGACCCTGGAGAGCCGGTCGTTTCCCGCAGGCAGCACCGACCTCGAGGCGCTGTTCGCCCGCGCGACCGCGCCGCTCGCCGACCGCAAGGTGACGTACAAGCTCAAGCGGCCGGACTTCATCGTGGTCACCGGCGAGACCGCGTCGGGGCGTTCCTACCTCCGCTACGCCGCCGGACCGGCGGGCATCCGCGGCTTCGCCATCGGCTACGAGGCGGCGCAGGCTGCGGACGTCGACCGCCTCGTCATCGCCATCGCCAACAGCTTCGTGCCGTTTCCCAACGCGCCGGCCGAGGCGCCCAGGATCGCGGCCGTGCCGGCAACCAAACCGCCGGCCACGGGCCTGCCCCCGGCCGGCATGACCTCGCAAGTGACGGCCCCGCAAGTGACGGCCCCGCAAGTGACGCCGCCGCAAGTGACGCCGCCGCAAGTGACGCCGCCGCAGGTGGTCGGCACCGGCCTCGTCGTGGCGCCGGGCCGCGTGTTGACCGCGTCGTCCTTGGTCGAGACCTGCCCGAACCTGCGGGTCGGCGCCGCCCCGGCCAAGGTCCTGCGCAGCGAGCGGGGTCTGGCGCTTCTGGAGGCCGCCGGCCTGCCGGCACCGAGGCTGCCGGGCCTGCACGGGACCTCGGCCTCCGAGGATCGGGTGGTGGTCGCCGCCGACGGGGCGGGTGTGTCGGTGGCCCCGGGGGCGATGTCGGGCGAGGCGCGGGTGACGGCACCGCTTCAGCCCGGGTCGGCGGGGGCACCGGTCCTCGACCGCGCGGGCGGCCTCGCGGGACTCGTCGCCCGCTATCCCGCCGCGCCGCGGCTGGTGGCGGGCGTGGTGCCGCCGGCGAGCTTTCCTGTGATCCCGGAGGACGTGATCGCCGCATTCCTGGCCGAGGGCGGCATCGCCACGAAACCGTCGGCGGCCACCGCCGGCAGCGTCGGCGCCGCCGCCTCGGCAGTCGGGGGCGCCGTGATCGGGCTCGGCTGTACGAGATAGGGCCTGCCGCGCGATCCTCGGATCACGCGACAGGCCCGCTTTGGTCGTGTGGCCGCCCGCCCTTCAAGCGAGCCGGCATCCACCTCGCTCGGACGGGCTTCGCGCCCGCGTCGGCGTCAGAGACGGCCAGTGACGAGCAGAACGATCAGGACGATGAGCAGGATGCCGCCGAGGCCGAAGCCCGGGCCGCGGTAGGCGCCGCCGCCGAGGAAGCCGCCACCACCGAAGGCGAGAATGATCAGGATGATGAGCAGAATGGTGACGAGCGACATGAAGGAAGTCTCCGCGGGAGCGCACGGGTCGTGAGCTTGACCGTGCAAACGCCGCGACAATCCGTTCCGTTCAAATAATTCGCACGCAAACTGACGGACGGTTTTGCCGGCTCAGGCGTGCCAGTCCGGCAGCGGGTCGGCGGGCCGGTCGAGCCAGTCAGGGCTCGGCAGGTTGCGCTCGCGTAGGAAGGCCGGGTTGAACAGCTTCGAGGCGTAGCGCGCCGCCCCGTCGCACAGGATCGTCGCGATGGTGTGGCCCGGCCCGAGCGCCCGCGCCAGCCGGATCGCCCCGGCGACGTTGATGCCGGACGAGCCGCCGAGCGACAGCCCTTCCGCGCGCATCAGCCCGAACACGATGTCGAGCGCCTCGGTATCGCCGATGCGGAAGGCGTGGTCGGGGGTGAAGCCCTCGAGGTTCTTTGTGATCCTGCCCTGGCCGATGCCTTCGGTGATCGAGGAGCCCTCGGCCTTCAGGGTCCCGCTGGTGTAGTGCGCGTAGAGCGCCGAGCCCTCGGGGTCGGCCAGCGCGATTGCGACCTTGGGGTTTTTCGCCCGCAGGGCGGCTGCGGTTCCCGCGAGCGTGCCGCCGGTGCCGGCCGCGCACACGAAGCCGTCGACGGTGCCGCCGGTCTGGTCCCAGATCTCGGGGCCGGTATGCGCCTCGTGCGCGCCGCGGTTGGCGACGTTGTCGAACTGGTCGGCGAAGAACGCCCCGGCGGGGTCTTCCGCCGCGATCCGCTCGGCGAGGCGCCGGGCGACGTGGACGTAGTTGTCTGGGTTGGAGAACGGCACCGCCGGCACTTCGACGAGCCGGGCGCCGGCCAGCCGCAGCGTCTGCTTTTTCTCCTCCGATTGCGTGACGGGGATGACGATCACCGTGCGGTAGCCGCGCACCGACGCGACCAGCGCCAACCCGATTCCGGTGTTGCCCGCCGTGCCTTCGACGATGGTGCCGCCCGGCCGGATCAGCCCGCGCGCCTCCGCGTCTTCGACGATCGCGCGCGCCGCCCGGTCCTTCACCGAGAGGCCGGGATTCAGGAACTCGGCCTTGCCGAGGATTGTGCAGCCGGTCTCCTCCGACGCCCGGCGCAGCCGGATCAGCGGCGTGTTGCCGATCGCCGCCAGCACGTCGGGGCGGGTGGCGTGATCCGGGTTCGTCGCCATGCCCATGTCGCTGCCTCCGTGTCGCCCGCGCCCCGCGCGGCGGCGCCTTGCGATAGC
>NZ_VRUX01000557.1:0-2739 GCF_008039885.1 Methylobacterium sp. WL103 | reverse complement strand
GGTCCACCGAGGCGCGGGAAGCCCGCGCGGTGACGAGCCGGGTGAGCCCGAGGCCGGGCTCGTAGACCGGCACCCGGGCGAGGCCGGAATCGACCACGATGCGCACGCCCTCGATCGTCAGCGAGGTCTCGGCGATGCTGGTGGCCAGCACCACCTTGCGCGCGCCCGGCCCGGCCGGCGCCACCGCCCGGTCCTGCTCGGCCGGCGTCAGCGCGCCGTAGAGCGGCGCGATCGCGACTTCCGGCCCGACGCGGCCCTCCAGCGAGGTGGCGACGCGGCGGATCTCGCCCTGGCCCGGCAGGAACGCCAGGACCGAGCCCGGATCGGCCCGGAGCGCACGCAGGATCGCGTCCGCCATCGCATCCTCGATCCGGCGGTTGGGATCGCGGTCGGCGTAGCGGGTCTCGACGGGGAAGGCTCGCCCATCCGAGGCGACGACGGGGGCGTCGCCGAGCAGACGCGCGACGCGGGCGCCGTCGAGGGTGGCCGACATCACCAGGATGCGCAGGTCGTCGCGCAAGGCCGCCTGCGCGTCGAGGGCGAGCGCGAGGCCGAAGTCGGCGTCGAGCGAGCGCTCGTGGAACTCGTCGAACAGCACCGCCCCGACGCCGGAGAGTTCCGGGTCGTCGAGGATCATCCGGCCGAACACGCCCTCGGTCACGACCTCGATGCGGGTGCGGCTCGAGATCTTGGAGCCGAGGCGGACGCGCAGGCCGATGGTGTCGCCGACCCGCTCGCCGAGCGTGCCGGCCATGCGCTCGGCCGCCGCGCGGGCGGCGAGGCGGCGCGGCTCGAGCAGGATGATCTTGGCTGTTCCGAGCCAGGACGCCTGCAACAGGTCGAGGGGCACTCGCGTGGTCTTGCCGGCGCCCGGCGGCGCGACGAGGACGGCCGCGTTCGATCGGGCCAGCGCCGCTCGCAGGTCGGGCAGCGCCGCATCGATCGGCAAGGGGCTGTGCGGCAAGGGGCTGCGCGCGAGGGCGTCGTTCGGGCGGGGCGCGGAGGATGGGGTCGCCGCCGCCGCGACGGTATCAGCGGGGCGCTCGGACGCCATGACGATTCAACTCCTCGAACAATCCCGACTCCGGCAAGAAATAAATCCCCCGCCGACGGCATGATTTCACAGCCGGTGGCCGGAACCACGCGCCGTCCATGAACTTGTAGGCCCGCAGCGCACGAGCGCGGAACTGGAGAATCCTTGGATGACGCGTCTTTCTTTGACCCTCGCGACCGGCCTGCTCCTCGGTGGCCTCGGGCTCGGGTCGATCTCGGCCTCCGCCGCACCCGCGATGCCGCAGGCCGGCGTCGTCGCCGAGAGCACGACGGACGCCGTCGCCTACCGTCGCCACTACCGCCACCACCACTCCACGAAGGCCGAGCGCATGATGCGCCGCCGCAACACCATGCGCCACGGCAATCCGAACGCACGCAACCCGGCGATGCGTGGCTACCAGCAGAACCTCGGCGACACCGTCGGCGGCCCGCGCTACTGATCCGTCGCACGTCCCGACCACTCGACCTGAAGCCGGCGCCGCGTGGCGCCGGCTTTTTCCTGCCGCGAATTGGGGTACGCGCACGCGTGCCTTCTCCCCAGCGATCGGAGGAGCCCGCGCTGATCAAACACGGGCGGGTCTGCTAAGAGCGCTGCCATGGCTCGCAGCTCCGCCCGAAACCTCGCCGACGCCGCCGGATCCGGCACCGCGGAGGTCGCAGGCCCGACGCCGATGATGGCGCAGTACATCGAGATCAAGGCCGCCAACCCGGACTGCCTGCTGTTCTACCGGATGGGCGACTTCTACGAGCTGTTCTTTTCCGACGCCGAGACGGCCTCGCGGGCGCTCGGCATCGTCCTGACCAAGCGCGGCAAGCACGGCGGCGCCGACATCCCGATGTGCGGCGTGCCGGTGGAGCGCGCCGACGACTACCTCAGCCGCCTGATCGGGCTCGGCCACCGGGTCGCGGTCTGCGAGCAGACCGAGGACCCGGCCGAGGCCAAGCGGCGGGGGCCGAAATCCGTGGTCCGCCGCGAGGTCGTGCGGCTGGTCACCCCCGGCACCATCACAGAGGACCGCCTGCTCGATCCCGGCAGCGCCAACCTGCTGCTGGCGATCGGCCGTCGCAAGGTCTCGGACGCGGCCTTCGCATACGGGCTCGCGGCGATCGACATCTCCACCGGGCGGTTCGCCCTGAGCGAGGTTCCGGGCGCCGACCTCGCCGGCGCGATCGCCCGCCACGACCCGCGCGAGATCGTGCTGTCGGACGCGATTCACGCCGACCCGGCGCTCGCCCGCCTTTGGGCGGAGACGCGGGCGGCCGTGGTCCCCCTGGCCCAGGCGGAGCTGGAGCCGGCCTCGGCCGAGCGCCGCCTCCGCGAGCAGTACGGCGTCGCGACGCTCGACGGCTTCGGCACCTTCACCCGCGCCGAGATCGCCGCCGCCGGCGCAGCCCTGCTCTACGTCGCGCGAACCCAGCTCGCCGCCCGCGCGCCGCTCTGCGTGCCGACCCGCGAGGAGGCCGGGACCACGCTGGCGATCGACGCGGCGACGCGGGCCAACCTCGAACTCACCCGAACGCTCTCGGGCGAGCGGGTCGGCAGCCTCCTCGACGCGATCGACCGGACCGTCTCGGCCAACGGCGCGCGGCTGCTGGCCGAGCACCTCGCCGGACCGCTCACTGAGCTGGCCGCGTCGCGCAGGGCGGCGCGCAGGGCGCGGTCCTCCACGAGCCGCGCCACCGCAT
>NZ_VRUX01000556.1:0-2740 GCF_008039885.1 Methylobacterium sp. WL103 | reverse complement strand
CAGCCGGAAAGCCGAAAAGGAGCCGCACCGTGAGTTGACCAGACCCACCCAATGATAAACATCAACCCCTGAACCTGGGTCACTTCTCAACGAAAACGCCGGGTCAACTCTCAGCGGAAATCAACACCGGGCTTCTAACATCCAATATTAAGATTGACGCCGTGTCTTCGGTCCGCCGAGATCGCCTTGCGGTTGCGTCCTGCGACGGACCGCACGTCC
This sequence comes from Methylobacterium sp. WL103, assembly GCF_008039885.1. Classification (NCBI taxonomy): domain Bacteria; kingdom Pseudomonadati; phylum Pseudomonadota; class Alphaproteobacteria; order Hyphomicrobiales; family Methylobacteriaceae; genus Methylobacterium; species Methylobacterium sp. WL103. The sequence continues at coordinate 2,521 of NZ_VRUX01000556.1, read as the reverse complement.
GGTCCGGGCCGCCGTCGCAGACGGCCGGCGCGATCTTTCAGGCCTGGCCCGGTCGGGGCTTGTCGCCCGATTCGAAGCGGGAGTACGGTCCCTTCGCCCAGCCGCGCGATGACGTCGGCGGGCTCAGGGAGTGGAAGCATTGGATTTTTCCCCGTCCTCGACGCAGGAGCGCTGGCTCAAGCGCGTGCGCGACTTCATGGCCGCCGAGGTCTACCCGGCGCTCGACGCCGTGAAGGCCGAGACGGCGCAGACCGTGCCCGACCGCTGGGCGCCCTCCGAGGCGATCGAGGGCCTGAAGGCGAAGGCGCGCGCGGCCGGCCTATGGAACCTGTTCCTGCCGCCCTCGCCCGAGCACGACACCGAGGAATTCCGGGGTGCCGGGCTGACCAACCTCGACTACGCGCGCTGCGCCGAGGAGATGGGCCGGATCGCGTGGGCCTCGGAGGTGTTCAACTGCTCGGCGCCCGACACCGGCAACATGGAGGTGCTGCACCGCTACGGCAGCGCGATGCACAAGGAGCGCTGGCTCAAGCCCCTGATGGCCGGAGAGATCCGCTCCGCCTTCCTGATGACCGAGCCGGAGGTCGCCTCCTCGGACGCGACCAACATCGCGACCTCGATCCGCCGCGACGGCGACCACTACGTCGTCAACGGCCGCAAGTGGTGGTCCACCGGCGTCGGCGACCGGCGCTGCAAGGTCGCGATCGTCATGGGCAAGACCGACCCCGACGCGCCGCGCCACCAACAGCAATCCCAGATCTTCGTGCCCCTCGACGCGCCCGGCGTCGAGATCAAGCGGATGCTCTCGGTGTTCGGCTACGACGAGGCCCCACACGGCCACGCCGAGGTGATCCTGCGCGACGTGCGCGTGCCGGCCGAGAACCTGATCCTCGGCGAGGGCCGCGGCTTCGAGATCGCCCAGGGCCGCCTCGGGCCGGGGCGCATCCACCACTGCATGCGCACCATCGGCGCGGCCGAGGCCGCCCTGGAGGCGATGGTGCGCCGCCTGCTCTCGCGCACCGCCTTCGGTAAGCGGCTGGCCGACCAGTCGGTCTGGGAGCAGCGGGTGGCGGAAGCCCGCATCGACATCGAGATGACGCGGCTGCTCTGCCTGAAGGCCGCCGACATGATGGACAAGGTCGGCGCCAAGGCGGCCAAGCTCGAGATCGCGATGATCAAGGTCGCCGCCCCGCGCATCGCGCTGAAGGTGCTCGACGACGCGATCCAGGCCCATGGCGGCGCCGGCGTCTCCGACGACTTCGACCTGGCGCGGACCTACGCCCACGTCCGCACCCTGCGGCTGGCCGACGGACCGGACGAGGTGCACAACCGCTCGATCGCGCGCCTGGAATTCGCCCGGCACAGCAACGCGGGCCCCGCCGCGTGAGCGAGACCGGGGACGCCGCCTTCGCCGGCACCAAGCCGGTCGACCCGCGCCACCGGATCGACGAGGCCGCGCTGTCGGCCTGGATGGCCGGGCACGTGGCGGGCTTTCGCGGCCCGCTCGCGCTGCGCCAGTTCAAGGGCGGCCAATCGAACCCGACCTATCGGCTGGAGACGCCGGGCGGGGCCTACGTGCTGCGACGCAAGCCGTTCGGCCCGCTGTTGCCCTCGGCGCACGCGGTCGAGCGCGAATACCGCCTGATCCGGGCGCTGCACGGCACCGGCTTCCCGGTGCCCCGCGCCGACGCGCTGTGCGAGGATGCCGGCGTCATCGGCGCGGCCTTCTACGTGATGGAGGCGGTCGAGGGCGCGGTGCACTGGAACGCGGCCCTGCCCGACCTCGGGCCGGCGGAACGGCGCGGCGTCTACGAGGGGATGATCGCGACACTGGCGCGCCTGCACCAGACCGACCACACCGCGATCGGGCTCGGCGATTACGGGCGGCCGGGCAACTACTTCGCCCGCCAGGTCGATCGCTGGACCAGGCAGTACCGCGCCGCCGAGGGCGACCGGCTCGAGGCGGCCGAGCGGCTGATCGCGTGGCTGCCGCGGACCGTGCCGGAGCAGGACCGCGTCTCAATCGTCCACGGCGACTACCGCCTCGACAACATGATCTTTTCGGGCGGCCGCGTGGCCGCGGTGCTCGATTGGGAACTCTCGACGCTGGGCGATCCGCTCGCCGACTTCAGCTACCTGCTGATGCACTGGGTGCTGCCGGCGGACGGGCGCAGCGCGCTCGGCGGCCTCGACCTCGGGAGCCTCGGCATCCCGGCGCAGGCGGAGGCGGTGGCGCTCTACTGCCGCGAGACCGGGCGCGACGGCCTGCCCGACCTGAACTGGTACTTCGCCTACAACCTGTTCCGCCTGGTCGGCATCCTGCAGGGCATCGCCGGGCGGATGAAGGCCGGCACCGCCGCGAGCGACCACGCCGCCGACATGGCGGCCCGCGTCCCCAAGCTCGCCGACGCGGCCTGGTCCTTCGCCGTGAAGGCCGGGGCCTGACCGCGATGGCTCGGATCGTCGTCGTTACCGGCGCTGCGGGCGGCATCGGCCGCGCCCTCTGCGCGCGGTTCGCGGC
>NZ_VRUX01000555.1:0-2757 GCF_008039885.1 Methylobacterium sp. WL103 | reverse complement strand
GGCTCAAGCTCGTGGTGCATCCGCTGCTGGCCTACGGCCTCGCCCGCGCCTTCGGCCTGCCGCCGCTCCTGCTCCACACCGCCGTGCTGATGGCGGCGCTGCCGACCGGGACCGGGCCGTTCATGCTCGCCGAGTTCTACCGGCGCGAGGCCGCCGTGACCTTGAACGTCGTGCTGGTCTCGACGGTCGTCTCGATCCTCACCGTCTCGGGCTACCTCGCCGCCATCCGCTGAGCTGTGGCCGCACCGCAACGCCCAGCCCGGGAGCGACGCCCGGCCATCGATCTCGTCTTGTTATGATGTTACATTCACGCAATGTAACATCATAACGTGATCTGACGGGGCGTGATGCGAAGCGGGCAAGGGATACTCCAAGGGACGCTTCAAGAGACGGTCCAAGCGACACTGTGGGCGGCGCTTCTGGGCGTCGGCCTGCTGCCGGCGGCGGCGCGTGCGCAGGATGCGGTCGCCCTATCCGAGCTCAGCGTCACCACGGCGAGCCCGATCCAGCCCGGTCCGAAGGCGCCGCCGGATGCGAGCCTGCCGGCCGGCATCCTGCCGGTGGCCGTCGACACCTTCTCGCCGGTGACGGTGGTGACGCGCGACCAGATCGCCCGCGAGCAGCCGCGCACCCTCGGCGACGCGCTGATGGACCGGCCCGGCATCTCGGCCTCGACCTACGCCCCGGGCGCGGCCAGCCGCCCGATCATCCGCGGCCTCGACAACAGCCGGGTGCGAATCCAGGAGAACGGCGTCGGCATCCAGGACGTCTCGGAACTCGGCGAGGACCACGGCGTGCCGATCAACCCGCTGGTCTCCGACCGGATCGAGGTGATCCGCGGGCCGGCGACCCTGCGCTACGGCAGCCAGGCGATCGGCGGCGTGGTCTCCTCCGAGAACAACCGCGTGCCGACCTTCATCCCGCCGCGGGGCTATGCCGGCCAGGTCACCACCGGGTATTCCAGCGTCGACAACGGCCGGCTCGTGGCCGGCACGGTCGACGCGGGCTCGGAGAACGTCGCGGTCCACGCCGACGGCTTCAGGACCGGGGCCGACAGCTACGACACGCCCGCCGGCCTCCAGGCGAACTCCGCCAACCGCTCGCAGGGCGGCGCGGTCGGCATCTCGGCGATCGGCGACCGCGGCTTCGTCGGGATCTCGTTCAGCCACTACGACGCGCTCTATCAGATCCCAGGCGGCGAGGCGGCCGACAGCCGCACGCGCCTGAACCCGAACCAGGACCGGGTGCTGGCCCGCGGCGAGTATCGGCCGCTCGAAGGACCGTTCGAGGTGATCCGGTTCTGGGCCGGCGGCTCGGTCTACAAGCACCAGGAGATCGGCCTCGGCGAGGACGGGATCGACGGGGTGCAGGCGACCTTCAAGAACCGCGAGGCCGAGGGCCGCGTCGAGCTGCAGCACGTGCCGGTCTTCACCGCCCTCGGCACGCTGACCGGCGCGCTCGGCCTCCAGGCCGGGCGGCGCGAGATCGGGACCTCGGGCGAGGCGGGCACCCTGCTGGCGCCGACCGATTCCCGGTCGAACGCCGCCTACCTGTTCGAGCAGCTCGACATCGGCCACGGCCTGCGCTTCCAGGCAGCCGGGCGGATCGAGGGCGACCGCTCCACCGGCACGGCGACGCGGTTTCCGGGAGACTACCTGCCGGTGGCGGGCGAGGACCCGCTGGCCTTCGGCCGCCGCCGCCGGTTCGCGCCCAAGAGCCTCAGCTTCGGCGCCCTGCAGGACCTGCCCTACGGCTTCGTCGCGAGCCTGAACGGGTCCTACGTCGAGCGCGCGCCCACCGCCTTCGAGCTGTACTCGCGGGGGGCGCACGACGCGACCGCGACCTTCGAGATCGGCGATCCCGACCTCAGGAAGGAGCGGGCGCGCACCGTCGAGGCCAGCATCCGCCGGGCGGAAGGGCCGCTGCGCCTCGACGCGACGGGCTACGTCACCCGCTACACCGGCTTCATCTACAAGCGCGAGACCGGCACGCGCTGCGGCGACGCCTTCGCCTCCTGCGGCTCGGACGACGACCTGCAGCAGATCGTCTATTCGCAGCGCAACGCCACCTTCTCCGGCGCCGAAATCGGCGCGCAGCTCGACCTGATCCCGGTGGGCGACGGCTGGGCCGGCCTCGACGCGCAGTACGACTTCGTCCGCGCCCAGTTCGACGACGGCACCTACGTGCCGCGGATCCCGCCCCACCGGGTCGGCGGAGGCGCGTTCGTGCGGGCGGACGGGTGGTACGCCCGCGTGTTCCTGCTGCACGCCTTCGCCCACACCGAGGTCGCGCCGCTGGAGACGACGACGCCGGGCTTCGACGACCTGCGCGCCGAGGTGAGCTACACCCGGCCCCTCGACCCGGCCGTCTACGGCGCCAGCGCGGTGACGCTGGGCGTCGCCGGCCGCAACCTCCTCGACGACCGCATCCGCAACTCCGCGTCGTTCAAGAAGGACGAGATCCTGCTCGCGGGCCGCAACGTCCGGGTGTTCCTGACCGCACGGTTCTGATCTTGGGGACGCAAGCGATCCCCGCCCGGCGACGCCTCAGCGCCGGGGCCTGTCGGGGGAGGCCGGCTTCGGCTTGGGCGCCGGCAGGTCCACGGCGCCGGCCGTCGTCCACTGGCACACCGCGGTGCCCTGCAGGGCGAGGCAATCGTACTGCGCGCCGCCGAGCGCGACGTGGTCGGCCAACGCCGCGACCCGGTCTCGCGGGTACGCCGTGCAGCCGAGGTGCTCGGCCTTGGCGTCGGCCAGG
>NZ_VRUX01000554.1:0-2761 GCF_008039885.1 Methylobacterium sp. WL103 | reverse complement strand
GAGGCGCACGTCGATCAGGCCGGGCGCCAGGGCGCGGCGCGCGACCGCGCCGTAGCCGAGGCGGTCGAGGGCTTCGGGCCGGTAGCCGTGCAGGAGGAGGTCGGCGCCGGCGAGCATCGCCTCGAACACCGCGCGGTCGGCGCCCCGGCGCAGGTCGAGCCGGGCGCATCGCTTGCCGAGCGTCACGTCCGGCTCGATGGCCGGCTCGTTCCAGTCCGGCGGGTCGACGCGCAGCACCTCGGCGCCGTAGCCGGCGAGGAATCGCGTGGCGACGGGGCCGGCGAGCACCCGCGTCAGGTCGAGCACCCGCAGGCCGGCGAGCGGCCGATCGGGCCTCGGCCTCCAGGCGGTGGAGGCGGGCGCCGCGGGATCGAAGCCGACGAGGGGTTCTTCGGCCACCGCCGCCCCCTGCGGATGCGCCGCCCAGGCTGCGATCGAGCGCATCTCCGCCGCGCAGCCGCCCTCCGCGACGATCGCCGCCTCCAGCGCCGCCTTGTCCCAGCCGGCGACGGCGAGCGCCATGCCGTCGCGGTCGGATTGCGCGCCGAGCACGCGCTCGGCCGCCGCGCGGTGGTGCGGAGCGTTGGTGTGGAGCCGGATCCAGCCATCGCGGGTGCAATAGTCGCCCGCCACCGGGTCCCACGGGGCCGGCAGCGCCCACCCGATCGGGCGGAGCGAGGTGCGGAACCACAGGGAGGCGAGGCGCCGATCGACGGTGACGCCGGGCGCGGTGCCGACGAGGTCGGCGATGGCCAGCCCCGCCGCGGCGATGGAGCCGGCCGCCAGATCGGTCACCGGAAAGGCCGAGGGCAGGGCGCCGGTCCCCGCGAAGGCGAGGGCCACCCGGTCCGAGGGGCCGCCCAACGCATCCTGGATCGTCGCCGCGAAACGCTCCGCCGACACGCCGCCCCCTCGTTCAACCCGAGTTCGGTTCGCACGCGTGGTTCGCCGTCGGGCCGCCGCCGCGCTATACAGACGGGACATGTCCCGGAACGAACGCGATTGATGCCCGAGCCGCTGCTCTCCGTCGAGGATCTCTCGGTGGCCTTCCGCTCGCGCGAGGGCGAGAGCCGGGCCGTCGACGGCGTGTCCTTCACGATCCTGCCGGGCGAGACCGTGGCGCTCGTCGGTGAATCCGGCTCGGGCAAGTCGGTGACCGCGCTCTCGATCCTGCGGCTGCTGGACGGGGCCGCCCACCATCCGGGCGGGCGGATCGTATTCAAGGGCCGCGACCTGCTGGCGCTGCCCGAGCGCGAAATGCGCAAGGTGCGCGGCGCCGACATCACCATGGTGTTCCAGGAGCCGATGACCTCCCTGAACCCGCTCCACAGCATCGAGCGGCAGATCGGCGAGGTGCTGGGGCTCCACCGCGGCCTCTCGGGCAAGGCCGCGCGCGCGCGCATCCTCGAATTGCTGGAACTCGTGGGCCTGCGCGACGCGGCGCGGCGCATGGGCGCCTACCCGCACGAGCTTTCCGGCGGCCAGCGCCAGCGGGTGATGATCGCGATGGCGCTCGCCTGCGAGCCGGACCTGCTCGTCGCCGACGAGCCGACCACCGCCCTCGACGTGACCGTGCAGGCGCAGATCCTCTCGCTGCTGGCCGACCTGCAGAAGCGGCTCGGCATGGCGATGCTGTTCATCACCCACGACCTCGGCATCGTCGAGCGCATCGCCGCGCGGGTCTGCGTGATGCTCAAAGGCCGGATCGTCGAGGCCGGGCCGGTCGCCGAAGTGTTCTCGAACCCGCAGCACGACTACACCCGCCGCCTCATCGCCTCCGAGCCGGAGGGGCGCGGCAACCCGGTGGCGGCGGACGCCGAGGCCCTGGTCGAGGCCGGCCCGCTGAAGGTCTGGTTTCCCCTGAAGGAAGGCTGGCTCCGGCGCAAAGCCGGCTACGTCAAGGCCGTCGACGGCGTCTCACTGCGGGTCCGCGCCGGCGAGACCGTGGGCGTGGTCGGCGAATCCGGCTCGGGCAAGACGACGCTCGGCCTCGCGCTGCTGCGGCTCACCGCGTGCGAGGGGCCGATCGTCTTCCTCGGCCAGGACATCGAGCGCTACGGCGTCGCGGCGATGCGGCCGCTGCGCAAGGACATGCAGGTGGTCTTCCAGGACCCCTACGGCTCGCTCTCGCCGCGGATGTCCGTGGCCGACATCGTCGCCGAGGGTTTGGTGGTGCAGGACGTGCCGAAGCGCGAGCACCGTGCCATCGTCGCGCGGGCGCTCACCGATGTCGGGCTCGATCCGGCGGCGATGGACCGCTACCCGCACGAGTTCTCCGGCGGCCAGCGCCAGCGCATCGCCATCGCCCGCGCGATGGTGTTGGAGCCGCGCTTCGTCGTGCTCGACGAGCCGACCTCGGCGCTGGACCGCTCGGTGCAGGCGCAGATCGTGACGCTGCTGCGCGACCTGCAGCGGGCGCGCGGCCTCGCCTACCTGTTCATCAGCCACGACCTGAAGGTGGTGCGCGCGCTCGCGAACTACGTCCTGGTCATGCAGAACGGCGTGGTGGTTGAGGAGGGCCCAGCCGAGGAGATCTTCTCCCGGCCCAGGACCGACTACACCCGCACCCTGTTCTCGGCGGCCTTCGCGCTGAAGAGCGACAGCGTCGCCGACGTCGAGCCGGTCTAGGGCGATGGCGCGGGCGCTGCTCATCGTGCTCGATTCCGTCGGAATCGGCGGTGCGCCGGATGCCGAGCGCTACGGCGATGCGGGCTCCGACACGGTCGGCCACATCGCCGAGGCCTGCGCCGCGGGGCGCGCC
>NZ_VRUX01000553.1:0-2764 GCF_008039885.1 Methylobacterium sp. WL103 | reverse complement strand
CCCTCGGGCCGTTCGCGATGCGCGGCGCAGTCTCCACCGACGACCCGCCCCGCGCCCAGTTCGCGGCGCCGGCCTATCGCGTCCACCCGCCCGAGGGTGCGCCGCTTCCCGGCAAGGCGCCGGGCGACACCCGCCGGATGATCCAGGCCTTCGCGACCTGGACCCTGATCTGCGATGAGAACCTGCGCCGCCATCGCCGGGTCTGCAACGCCTCGCAATCGATCGTGGACGGCGACGGGGCCTTCGCTTTCAGCTGGTCGCTCGCGGCCACCAGCGCGGGGGCGCCGGTCTTCGTGGTGCGCGCGCCGGTGGGCGCATGGTCGGCTCGCACCGTGGGGCTGGCGTTCGGCGCGGCCGAGGAGACCGTGATCCGCCTGGAGAGCTGCAACGCCAGCCTCTGCCTCGGCTTCCTGGCGGTGGACGAGGCTCTTCGCCGGGCGATCGCCGCGCGCGCCTCCGTCCGCGTACGCTATCGCCGGAGCGAGACCGCCGCCCCCGTCGCCATCGCGACCTCCCTCGACGGCCTCGCCGGCGCGATCGCCAGCCTCAAGTAGCGCGTTTCGCCCGGATCAACCGGCGGCGCGGGCCAGGAACCCGCGCCAGCCGCCGTAGCGCCCGATCTCCTCGGCACCGACGACGCCTTCGGCCTCGACCAAAAACCCCTTCGGGGCCGTGCCGTCGGAAAGGCGCAGGGTGCCGACGCCCAGCGGGCTCGGGATCGTCGAGACGAAGCGGCCAAAGGCCTCGGGCGGGAGCGCCCAGACCTCGGTCTCGATCGCCGTGCCCGTGCCGGCCGCCACCCGCAGCAGGCCCGGCCGATGCGGCGGGCCGCCGGGGAGCGCGTAGAAGCGGTAGTCCGGCGCCGTCGAGACGGCCCGCAGGAAGCGGGCGCCGAGGCCGGTCAGCTCGCCGTTGAGGGCCAGGCCCGACAGGTGCGCGCCGACCACCGCCAGCTCGATTGCGTCGCCCTGAGGCTTCTTCGGCGCGACCGCCTCCGGGACCGGCACGGCGCTCGCCCCGATCGGCACGCCGGACGCCGCGTGCAGGCGGGCGCCGATTGCCGCGATCAGCCCGTCGCAGCCGCGGGGCGCCAGCAGCGTCACCCCCGCGGGGAAGCCGTCCGCCCGGAAGCGGCCGGGCACGGCGAGCGCGCACCAGTCGAGCAGGTTGACGAAGTTGGTGTAGGTGCCGAGCTCGCTGTTCGGTCCGATCGGGTCGGCGGCGAGGTCGGCGACCGTCCTCGGACGCGGGAAGGTCGGCACGACGAGCACGTCGACCGCGTCCCAGACCGCGTCGGCCGCACGCCGCAGCTCGGCCAGGCGATAGAGCCCGCCGAAGGCGTCCGCCGCCGAGAAACCCTTCGCGTTCTCGATCACGGCCCGCGTCGTCGGATGCAGGATCTCGGGCCGCGTCTCGATCACGTCGCGGATCGCCTGGTAGCGCTCGGCCACCCAGGGGCCGGTGTAGAGCAGGCGCGCGGTCGAAAACATCGGCGCAAAGTCCACCGGGCGCGCTGCGCCGACGAGTGCTTCGAGGTCGGAAAGGCTCGCCGCGAAGGCCGCCTCCGACAGGGCGTCTCCGGCGAAATCCAGCCCCTGCGCATCCGGCACGCCGAGGCGCAGGCCGGGCGGGATCGCCGACGGCGCCGGCAGCGGCAGTCGCCGGGAATACGCGTCGGCGAGGTCGTAGCCGGCCATGATCCGGAAGGCGGCGTCGGCGTCGGCCACGGTGCCGGCGAAGACCGAGAGCGTGTCGAGCGTGCGGCAGGCCGGAACCATGCCGCGCGTCGAGACGCTGCCGAGCGACGGCTTCAGGCCGACGACGTTGTTCAGGGCCGCCGGCACCCGGCCCGAGCCCGCCGTGTCGGTGCCGAGCGCGAAGGCGACGAGGCCGCGGGCGACCGCCACCGCCGAGCCGCTGCTGGAGCCGCCCGGTACGTAGGCCGGATCGATCGCGTTGCGTGGCACCGGATAGGGTGTCCGTACCCCGACGAGGCCGGTGGCGAACTGGTCGAGGTTGGTCTTGCCGACGAGGATCGCGCCCGCCGCCAGAAGCTTTTCGACCGCGTGGGCGGTCTCGGTGGCGGTGTAGGCGAAGTCGGGGCACGCGGCCGTCGTCGCCATCCCAGCGACGTCGACGTTGTCCTTCACCGCGAACGGGATGCCCCAGAGCGGCTTGCTCGCCGGATCGAACGGGCCGAGCGCGGCCAAGGCCGCCGCGGCTTCGGGCTCCGGCACGAGGGCGAGGAAGATGCCGGGATCGTCGGTGTCCGCGATGCGGCGGTACACCTCCGCCAGGATCGCGCGCGGGTCCTCTCCGGCGGCGTAGGCCGCGTGCAGAGCGGGGATCGTCGGGAACGGGGGCATGGGGCGTCTCGTCGGGTCGATCTGATGGGAAGGGGCCTCGTGTCGGGGCCTACAATCCGGCGAGCCGCGCAGCCGTGCGGCTGATGACGCCCTCGGGGTCGATCAGCCCGTCGAGCACGGTGAAGTGGTTGGCGCCCGGCACCGGGATCAGCGGCCCGTCCAGCCCCGCGGCACGGCGGGCGGCGTGGTAGGCGTCCGATTGGCGGCGGAGTTCGAAGAGCTCGTCGGCGCCGTACACGACCGCGACGGGCGGCGTGCCCGGGCGCAGGTGGCGGATCGGCGAGAGCGTCTCGATCTCCTCGGTGGAGAGGGCGAGGGCGTCGTTCAGGGTCGTGCCGGCGATCGGCGCGAGGTCGAAGATGCCGCTGATCGCGAGGCCCGCGTCGGCCGCGTCGGCG
>NZ_VRUX01000552.1:0-2771 GCF_008039885.1 Methylobacterium sp. WL103 | reverse complement strand
TCGCGCCCGCTCACAGCCCGCGCGCCCGTGCGGCCGCGTCGACGAAGCCGCGGGCGGCCGAGAACAGCGTCGGCTCGTCGAGGAGGAAGGCGTCGTGGCCCTTGTCGCTCTCGACCTCGACGAAGGCGACAGGGGCCGAGGCCGCGTTCAGCGCGTGGACGATCGCGCGGGAATCGGCCGTCGGGAACAGCCAGTCGGAGGTGAACGAGACCACGCAGAACCGCGTCCTGGTGCCCTTGAAGGCGTTGGCGAGTACGCCGCCATGGTCGGCGGCGAGGTCGAAATAGTCCATCGCCCGCGTCAGGTAGAGGTAGGCGTTGGCGTCGAAGCGCTCGACGAAGGAGAGGCCCTGGTGGCGCAGGTAGCTCTCGATCTGGAAGTCGGCGTTGAACGAGAAGGTCGGCGCCGAGCCGCCCTGGAAGCGGCGGCCGAACTTCCGGTGGAGCGCCGGCTCGGAGAGGTAGGTGATGTGCGCGCCCATCCGCGCGACGCCCAAGCCCTTCGAGGGCCGGGTGCCGGCCTCGAGGTAGCGCCCGTCGGCCCAGGCGGGGTCGGCCATGATCGCCTGCCGGCCGACCTCGTGGAAGGCGATGTTCTGCGCCGAGTGGCGCGCGCCGGTGGCGATCGGCATCGCCGCGAACACCCGCTCGGGGTAGAGCGAGGCCCATTGCAGCACCTGCATCCCGCCCATCGAGCCGCCGACGCACAGGAACAGGTCGTCGATCCCGAGATGGTCGAGCAGCATCGCCTGCGCCCGGACCATGTCGCGAATGGTGACGAGCGGGAAGTCGAGGCCGTAGGCCGAGCCCGTGCCCGGATCGATCGAGGCCGGCCCGGTCGAGCCCATGCACGAGCCGATCACGTTGGAGCAGACGACGAAGTAGCGATCGGTGTCGATTGGCTTGCCCGGGCCGACTAGGGTCGTCCACCAGCCCGGCTTGCCGGTGACGGGGTGCGGGTGGGCGAAGTGCTGGTCGCCGGTGAGCGCGTGGCAGATCAGCACCGCGTTGGTGCGCGCGGCGTTGAGCGTGCCCGCGGTCTGGTAGGCGACCTGGAACGGTGCGAGTTCGGCGCCCGAATCCATCGTCAGCGGACGGTCGGCCTCGAACCGGGCGACGAGCCCCGCCGGGTCGCGGGCCTGCGACGGCTCGCGGCTGCGGGTCTCCGGCTCCGTCGCGGGGGCGGCCGCGAGGGCCGGGTCGAGGGGATTGTCCATGAGGCTGCTGGAAACGGCTTCCCGCGCGCGGCGCTGACGAAGGTTGCGAGATCGTCGGCTTCCCGCGCCCGCCGCAACACCCGAGGTAGTGTGCGCGCCGTCGAGCGTCAACGAAGCGGGCGGCCGGCATGCCCGTTCATCCGCAGCCGGTTGTCGATCCTGCGGCGGGCGCACGCTGGCCCTTCGGCGCGGCGGGCCGTAAACACGCCCGAGCAGCCCCGTCCTCAGCTTGTCGAACCATGCGCTTCCCCAAACGAGCCGCGCCGCCGATGGAAGACCTCGCCGCCCTCCGGGCCGAGATCGACCGGATCGACGCCGAGATGCACGCGCTGCTGATCCAGCGCGGCGGGATCATCGACCGCCTAATCGCGGTGAAGGGCACCTCGGCCTCGGGCTCCGCCTTCCGTCCGGGCCGCGAGGCCGCGATGATGCGGCGCGTGGCAGAACGCCACCGCGGGCTCCTGCCGCTCGACACCGTCGAGGGGATCTGGCGGGTCATCATCGCGACCTTCACCTACGTCCAGGCGCCGTTCTCGGTGCATGCCGACATCTCCGCAGGCGATCCGGCGATGCGCGACTCCGCCCGGTTCCACTTCGGCTTCACGGTGCCCTACCGCCCGCACCCGACCTGCGCGGCTGTGATCGAGGCGGTGGCGGCCTCGCGCGGCGACCTCGGTATCTTCCGCTTCGACCCGCGCGCGGCGCAGGCGCCAGCGACGGGCACGGGGCCGGGCAGAGGGCCCGGCAAGGGCGAGGCCTGGTGGGAGGGGCTGATCGGCGAGGGCCGCCCGAAGGTGATCGCCCGGCTGCCCTTCATCGAGCGGCCGGCCCACCCGGCCGGCACCCCGGTCTTCGTGGTGGCCAAACCGCTGGACGACCCGGCGGCGGCGCACGTCGAGGCCTGCCTCGCGCTGATCGCGACGGTGGAGGACACCAACCTGCTCCACCGCGGCGGCGTCGGGCAGACGGCGTGGCGCGAGGCGGCCGAAAGCCTCCACGACGCCTTCGTGGCTCAAAACCTCAGCCCCGGCGGCGCGGCCGACCTGCTGGCGATGACGCTGTTCGTGGATGCGATCGAGGCGCCGACCCCGTGACGCTGGCGATCCTCTGTTCGGGGCAGGGCGGCCAGCACCCGGGCATGTTCGACCTCACCGCCGGGCTGCCGGCGGCGCAGGCCGTGTTCGCGGCGGCCAAGCCGCTCCTCGGCGCCGACCCGCGCGACATCGCGCGGGCGGGCGGCGCGGTCCTCAACGAGAACCGCACCGGGCAGATCCTGTGCTGCGTCGCGGCGCTCGCCGGCTGGACCATCGTCGCGGCATCCGCCCCGGCGCGCCGCATCGTCGCCGGCTACAGCATCGGCGACCTCGCCGCCTGGGGCTGCGCCGGACGCTTCTCGGTCGAGACCGTGCTGGCGCTCGCCGCCGCCCGCGCCGAGGCGATGGATGCGGCCTCGGGCGTGGGGCACGGCCTCGCCGGCATCCGCGGCCTGCCGCAGGCGCGGATCGCGGACATGGCAAGCGCGCATGGCTGCCACCTCGCGATCCGCAACGCGCCC
>NZ_VRUX01000551.1:0-2773 GCF_008039885.1 Methylobacterium sp. WL103 | reverse complement strand
CCCCTCGAAGTATGGCCCCCGCCCGCCCAAGCTGCCGATCCTGAGCGAGTGCCCCGAGGGCATGGGCGAGCAGTACGTCAAGGATGCTGGCGCCTACCCGCTGGTTCGGAAGGGCGAGACTGTCGTCTTCGATCCGTCCCGGCGCGAGCTGACGCACGGGGCACTATGCGTGATTGAGTGGCACGGCGGCACCCGTGACGTGATGCTGACCCACTTCCGCGAGATCGGCGGACAGGGTGAGCCGCAGTGGTGGGTCGATCCGGTCAACCGCGTCGGTGCCGGGACGGTCTACGCGAGCGATGGCCCCTACGACGCCGACCACCTGCGCCAGAAGATGGTTGGCACCGTCGTCGGCGTGCTGGTGCCTCAGCGGGAGGGTGAGCCGGTGCGCGAGCTAGAGGCCGCGACGGAAGCCAAGCCTGCGCAGTCTAAGACGGGTGACGAGATCTCCGCGGCCAGGGACCGGGCGCGTGAAGCGGCGGCTGCGGCTGCCCTTGATGACGAAGCCCTGCCGAGTGCGGTGTCGGCCGAGATGCGGGCCGCCATCATGCGGCACGGCGAGGTCATGGAAGCGACGAAGCTCCGCGGCGACGAGACCAACGAGGAATGCGACCGCGACGCCGACATGCAGATTGAGGCCGAGCACGCCGTAGCCCATGCGCCAGCACACTCGCTCGCCGACCTCCGCGCCAAACTGACGTACCTGCTGCCGATGATGGCGGACAGCATGTTGGATCGGATGCACGTCGAGCATCTGAATGCGATCCGAGACGATGTGGACCGGCTCTGCCGATCGGCGCCTCTCTCGGTGGACGACACCGCCGATCCCGCTCTCGGCGCGATCCAGGCGCACATCACGGCCCGCGCCGCCTTCACGGAGATCTGCAACCTCGCCGATGAGGCGTGGCGCCAGGAGAAAGGGCTGGATACGTCCGAGGCTGCGATGGTGCCTGTGCGGGAGGCTTGGGAGACGGCCTGCCACGCGGATACGGAAGCCTGGAACGCGGTCTTTGAGACATCTCCGACGACGATTTCCGGCCTTGTGGCCGTGATCCGGCACGCCCAGCGCTGGGCATCCGAAAACGTGGGCGTGATCGGTGGAATGACCCTGGGCGAGATCTTGGGAGCCATCGCCGGGAACGCCGCGCGTCTCGCCCTTCACTCCACGGCTGACGATCCCGCGGAGACGGACGAGGCGGCACAAATTCGGCTGGCGGCAACGCCGTTCGTCCCAACCGACCCCAACGGCCCCTGTCCCATCCCGTCGAAGGCGGAGTGGATCGAGGCGGCGAACGGGTCACTTCGGTGGCTGCGGCTGGGGTTCGTGATGCTGTGCGCGAGACGGGAAGATCTGACGGCCTTTCTTCGAGACCAGCCCGAGGACGAGTTCCGCGACCTCATGAGCGGTCTCGGCGTGGCCGCACGCAACCTCGCGCAGATGGCCCGCCTCGCGCACGATGCTCAGAACCGCATCATCATCGGAACGGCCATTCTCGCCGAGGAAGAACGGCTGTCTGGCAACGGCGGGGAAGTCTGACCATGAGCAACGTCCTCACATTCGCCCCGCGGCCCAAGGTGGTCGCCCCTGTCGAACCGGCGCCGATGGGGGAGGCGGAGATCCGCACTCGCCTCGGCGAGGCCCTACAAACCGCCCTGGATGCAGCCGACCATATCATTGCGGTGCTGGATCGCATGGACGGCGACGCCGATGCCGAGGACGGCGGGGATGCTGAACCCGCCCTCGCCGCCCCTGAGAACCACCACGTCAGTCAGGTCGTGTGGATGCGAGGGAACGACGGGGACCGGGAGGCCGAGGCGCCGGAGGTCGTGCTGCCGGTCGTGGCGGCTGAGTGCTCGGTGATCCCGTTCGCTCCCCTTCCCTGGGGCGGCCGGGGCAATGTCGTGGCGGCTGCCGGCGTGGCGCTGCTCAACATGGTCGGAGGACGCTAATGCCGAGCCTTGCTGCGGACTCAGCCCTTCTTTTTGTAGGTCTCGATGGCGTCGCGGCATCCAGGTGAGAGCTTGGACATGTTTTTGGCGAAACAAGCTCGCGTTTCAGGCCCGTCCTCCGGCGGCAGACCGGCGCAAAGGGTCGTGAAGTCGCCAGCACACAGCAACTGCATGGAGGCCTTATCCTCGGAGGACACAGGAGCGGCCATGGCCGTGCTCGCAACGAACGTGGCAAGCGCGAAGCCGACCCCAAAGCGTACCAACATCAGGTTCTCCCGAGACGCCCGGTTGATCCGGGTCGAAAGCCAGAACGTTGGCGGATGTGCCATGGTTGCGCTTAGTGTGCCCTGTTCCAGATTGCTTCGCTCTCGTAGTCAGGCTCTGGCAACGTCATCACGACGGCCGGCCTAGCGCTGCTCATCATGGTGGCGGTGAGGTAGGCGTTGGCGCTTCGCTCCGCGGAATAGCGGTAGCCAAGCAGGCACAGGCCGCCTTCGATCACGATGCGCTTTGTCCTCGCTGTCAGCCTGCCGACGATGATCGTCGGGTTCACGCGCTACAGCCGGGATCAGAGCCTCGACGTCCTCGGCCGGAACCGCTTGTTCCTGCTGACGATGGCCCTCGGGTCAAGCATCGGGACGTTCATCGGCGGCCAGCTGCTCGGCATCGTGCCCTCGTCGGTGCTGCTGACGGTGCGTAAGCGCTCGGTGGAGGCTCGGCGTTGTATTTCGGTCGCGTCGTCTTCCTGAAGGCCGGCTGACCGAGGGGATGACCGTGCGCCGATCTGGATGTTTTGCGGTGACGAGATGCTTTTCTAGCCCGA
>NZ_VRUX01000550.1:0-2778 GCF_008039885.1 Methylobacterium sp. WL103 | reverse complement strand
GCCGCCCGATCCGGCGCTCGCCGCGCGGGCGCAGGCGCTCGTGTCCAAGCACCAGTGCAACTCCTGCCACGGTGCCGACCTCGCCGGACGCGACGCGCTCCCGCGCATCCGCGGCCAGCGCGAGGACTATCTCAAGGCGGCGCTCGCGGCGTATCGCTCGAACGCACGACCCGGCTACGATCCGGCGATGAACGAGGTCGCGCAGACGCTGAAGGACGACGAGATCGCCGACCTCGCCGCCTACATCGCGCGGCTCTGAGCCGACCTTCGGCGCGCTCGGCCCGTCAGCTCTCGCCGCCTGTCAGCTCCTACTGTCCGCCGCGACCGGCCCCTGCGCGGTGGCGAGGAAATCGGGCTTCAGTTCCAGGGCGAGGAAGCGGGCCGGGTCGACCGGGCCCGGGAGGACCAGCTGCCCGGCCGGCACGGGGCGGAAGCCGAAGCGGGCGTAGAACGGCGCGTCGCCGACGAGGATCACGAGGCCCTCGCCGGCCTCCGCCGCCGCAGTCAGGCTCGCCCGCATCAGCGCCGTGCCGACGCCGCGGCCCGAGAAGCTCGGGTCGACGGCCAGCGGCCCGAGCGCCAGGAAGCCGACGCCGCCGGCCGTCACCGGCGCCATCCGCACCGAGCCGACGAGGAAGCTGCCGACGGACGCCGTGACGCTGAGGTCGGCCCGATGCGCCGCGCCCTCGCGGAGCCGGAAGGCGGTGCGCGCGTAGCGCCCCGGCCCGAACGCGCGGGCGTGCAGCCGCTCGATCGCGTCGTGATCGTCGGGCGTCTCGGGGCGGATGACGAGGGAGAGGGCTGGCACGGTCTCCGCCGTAACAGGTTTCGCGCCGCGCCGCAGCCGCTACTCGGCGGCGGCGAGGACCGGCCGCGCGTCGCCCCGCACCAGCCGGTAGAAGCCGAAGGCGGCGACCCAGATCAGCGCGCCGAAGGCCGCCGCCATCCCGAGCACGAGGGGGAAGCCGCCGCGATCGTGCAGGAGGGCGATGACCGGGACCACGAAGCCGCTCGCGGTGAAGCCCACGAAGTAGCGCAGGCTGTAGGCCTTCGCGCGCTGGTGCGCCGGGACGTAGCGGGCGATCATCGCGTCGTTGATGACGACCTGCCCGTAGATCGCGGCGATCGCCAGCACCAGCCCGAGCAGCAGCAGCGGACCCGTGGTCGCCGCAGCGATCCCGAGGCCGACCGGCTGCAGCACCGAGAGGCCGAGGAACAGGCTCGGCAGGCCGAAGCGGTCGACGAGGCGGCCCATCAGCAGCTGGGTCATCGCGCCGAACACGAACACGGCGGTGGCGATCGAGCCGATCGAGGTGAGCGACAGGGCCTGCCCGACGCCCTCGTCGATCACCTTCGGCAGCGAGATCGTGGTGACGTTGAAGGTGATGCCGCCGGCGAAGATCGCCACGCCGAACATCGCCAGCAGGGCCATCGGGCGCGTCACCGGGATGACACCCGCCGCGCCGGCCTTGTGCGCCTCGCCGTCGCCGTCGCCCGGCACCATCGCGACGAAGGCCGCGCCGCAGGCGAGGCACACGAGGCCCGGCACCACGAAGGCGGCCTGCCAGCCCAGCGTCGTCGCGAGCAGCGCGGTCGCCCCTGAGGCCGACGCCGCGCCGAAATTGCCCCAGACCCCGTTGATGCCGAGGTCGCGCCCGAGCCGCCTTGCATGGGTCACGAGCATGCTGGAGCCGACCGGGTGGTAGATCGCCGAGGCGAGGCCGAGCACGCAGAGACAGACCGCGAAGGCGGTGGGGCTCGTTGCGCTCGCGACCCCGAGGCATGACAGGCCGTAGGCGAAGAAGAACACGGCGAGCATGTTGCGCCGGCCGAAGCGGTCGGCGAGCGAGCCCATCGGCAGCGAGCACAGGCCGAAGGCGACGAAGGCGCCGGTGGCGAGCCCGATCAGCTCGCCGTAGCCGAGGCCCGTCTGGCTCGCGATGGCGATCACCGCGGTCGGGTAGATCAGCAGCACGAAGTGGTCGAGGGCGTGCGCGACGTTGACGAAGCGCAGGGTGCGGCTGGAGAGGTCTTCAGGGCTCATCGCGGCATGTCCTTCGGGATCGTCGCTCGATATCCTGACCCGATGGACGGTGTCGGGCCGCAGATGTACGCTACCGGGCCATTTTGCGAGGGTGCGCCGTGCCGTTGCGATCGACCGACGCCGCCGACTACCAGACCGTGCCTCGCGCGGTCGCGGTGATGCCGAAAACCTTCGCCGCGGCGAGTCGGACCGACCGGCACTTCCACCCGCGTGCGCAGCTGCTCTACGCCACCGCCGGGCTGATGATGGCGTCGGCCGACGACGGCACCTGGGTCGTGCCGGAGGGGCACGCGCTGCTGATCCCGCCGCGCCTGCCGCATGCGGTGGCGATGCACGGGGCGGTGGCGATGTGCTCGGCCTACCTCGATCCGCGCGCCTTCGCCGCCGTCCCGGAACGCTGCCGGGTGATCGCGGTCTCGCCGCTGCTTGCCGCGGCTTTGGCGGCGCTGGCCGAGGAGCCGGTGCTGTACGACGAGGCGGGCCGCGGCGGGCATCTCGCCGCCCTGGTGCTCGACGAGATCGGCCACGCGCCCGAGACGCCGCTGGCCCTGCCGCTCCCACGCGACCCGCGCCTGCGCCGGGTCTGCCTCGGGCTGATCGCCGACCCGGCCTGCGCCGAACACCTCGACGCCTGGGCGGAGCGGGCCGGGGCGAGCCGGCGCACGCTGACCCGCGGCTTCCGCCGCGAGACCGGCCTCAGTTTCGGCGACTGGCGGGCGCGGGCGCGGATCACC
>NZ_VRUX01000054.1:0-14747 GCF_008039885.1 Methylobacterium sp. WL103 | reverse complement strand
CCTTGGCGCGCGAGGCCTCCTCGTCGCGCCGGGCCCCGCCGAAGGCCGCCGAGCCGCTGACGATCATCTACGCGAGCGAATCGGGCAACTGCGAGTCGCTGGCCGGCAACGTCGCCAAGCTCGCGCGCAAGCAGGGCTTCAAGCCGAAGGTCATCGACTTCGCCGACCTCGACCTTGCGGTGCTGCCGAAGGCCGGCAAGCTCGTCGCCATCGCCGCGACCTGGGGCGAAGGCGAGCCGCCGGCTCGTGCGGTCTCCACCTACAACGCGCTGATGGGCGACGGCGCCCCGCGCCTCGACGGCGTGGAGTTCGCCGTGCTGGCGCTCGGCGACACCTCCTATGCCGAGTTCTGCGCTATCGGAAAGGCGCTCGACGCCCGCTTCGAGGCGCTCGGCGGCAAGCGCGCGGCGGAGCGCGCCGACCTCGACCTCGACTTCGAGAAGCCGGCGGCCGACTGGATCAAGGGAACCCTGAAGGCGCTGGCCCCGGCGCCCGTCGCCGCCGACAACGTCGTGGCGGTAGACTTCGCCCGCGCCGCCTCGTCCGAGGACGATGAGGCCGAGCCGAGCCGCGAGCCGGTCGTCGTCGAGGTGGTCGAGCATGTGAACCTCAACTCCTCGCGCTCCGACAAGGAGACGATCCACCTCGCCCTGGCCTTCGAGGACGGCGCCCCCGCCTACGAGCCCGGCGATTCGCTGGAGATCTACCCGGAGAACGACCCGGCGCTCGTCGAGGAGATCCTGAAGGCGACCGGGCTCACCGGCGACGAGGCCCTGCGCCGCTCGCTGCTGGCCGAGCGCGACATCACCACCCTCTCGGCCGCCACCGTCGAGCGCTTCGTGAAGGCCACCGGACACGAGGAGGCCAAGCGCCTGATCGAGGGCGGCGAAGTCCGCGCCTGGATCGAGGGGCGTCACCTCATCGACCTGATCGAAACCTATCCGGCGGCGCTGACCGCCGAGCACCTCGGCGGCATCACCCGGCCGCTGCCGCCGCGCGCCTACTCGATCGCCTCGTCACGCAAGGAAGTCGGCGACGAGGTCCATCTCGCCATCGCCGCCGTGCGCTACGAGACCCACGGCAAGGCGCGCTCCGGCGTCGCCTCGACCCACGTCGCCGACCGGATCTCGGACGGCGCGAAGCTCCGGGTCCGCCTGAAGCCGAACCGCCACTTCCGCCTGCCGGCCGACCCGGCGACCGACATCATCATGGTCGGCCCCGGTACCGGCGTCGCGCCGTTCCGCGCCTTCGTGCAGGAGCGCCGCGCCGTCGAGGCCACCGGCCGCAGGGTCGGCAGATCTTGGCTGTTCTTCGGCGACCGGCACTTCACCCACGACTTCCTGTACCAGCTCGAATGGCAGGAGGCGCTGGAGGACCGCTCGCTGACCCGGATCGACGTCGCGTTCTCGCGCGACCAGCCGGAGAAGCTCTACGTCCAGCACCGCATCGACCAGCATCGCGCGGAGCTGGTGGAGTGGCTGGAGGGCGGCGCGCACCTCTACGTCTGCGGCGACGCCAAGGCGATGGCCAAGGACGTGCGCCTCGCGGTCGAGAACGCCTACGCAGCGGTGAAGGGCACGAGTGCCGACGATGCCGCAGCGGCGGTGTCGGCCCTTGAGCGCGCCGGGCGTTACCAGCAGGACGTGTACTGACACGCGCCAGCTCTCCCCCCACTGCGGGGGAGGGTGGCCCCTGCCTTGGCAGGGGTCGGGAGAGGGGAACGCCCTTTCCGGAGATGTCGCTCCCCTCTCCCGACCCGCTTCGCGGGCCACCCTCTCCCGCAGAGGGGAGAGGGATCGGCGATCCCTGAGATTTGCGAGAACGAAGTCGGATCACCGCCATGGACGACCACAAGCCCGTTTCCGAGCGCGTCTACGAGACCCCGCCGACCGGTCGCCCGATCGACGAGGCCGAGGCCGCGCGGACCGCGGGGCTCGCGCACAACGAGCACCTGAAGATCGCGAGCGGCTATCTCCGCGGTGGCTTAGCCGACGGGCTGCTCAAGCATGCCACCGGCGCGATCTCCGACGACGACGGGCAGCTCGTGAAGTTCCACGGGATGTACCTGCAGGACGACCGCGACCTGCGCCCTGAGCGGACCAAGAAGAAGCTCGACAAGGCCTACGCCTTCATGATCCGCCTGCGCATCGCCGGCGGCGTCATCAGCCCGAAGCAGTGGCTGGCCCTCGACGACATCGCCACGACCTACGCCGGCGACGCGATCCGCGCGACCACGCGCCAGACCTTCCAGTACCACGGCGTCATCAAGTCGAACCTCAAGCGCACCATGGCGGCGATCGACGCGGCGCTGCTCGACACCATCGCGGCCTGCGGCGACGTCAACCGCAACGTCATGGCCGCGACCAATCCGGCCCAGACCCACGCGCACGCCGCGGCCTACGCGCTCGCCAAGGACATTTCCGACTCGCTGTTGCCGAAGACCAACGCGTGGCGCGAGATCTGGCTCGACGGCGAGAAGGTCGTCGGCGGCGAGGAGGAGTTCGAGCCGGTCTACGGCAGGACCTACCTGCCGCGGAAATTCAAGGTCGTCGTCGCGGTGCCGCCGTCGAACGAGGTCGACGTGTTCGCTCACGACCTCGGCTTCATCGCGATCCTCGACCAGAACAACAAGCTCACCGGCTGGAACGTCACCGTCGGCGGCGGCATGGGCATGACCCACGGCGAGACGGACACCTTCCCGCGCACCGCCGACCTGATGCTGTTCTGCAAGCCGGACGAGGCCGTGAAGGTCGCGGAAGCCGTGATGACGGTGCAGCGCGACTGGGGCAATCGCACAAACCGCAAGAACGCCCGGCTGAAGTACACGATCGAGCGCTACGGCCTGAAGGCGTTCCGCGCCGAGGTCGAGAAGCGCGTCGGCATCAGCTTCGCCGACCCGAAGCCCTTCACCTTCACCGGCAACGGCGACCGCTATGGCTGGACGGAGGGCGACGACGGCCGCCACCACCTCACGCTCTACGTGCCGTCGGGCCGGATCAAGGATTATGAGGACGGCCCGAAGTTCCTCAGCGGCCTGCGCCGGATCGCCACCGAGCACGAGGGCGACTTCCGCCTCACCGGCAACCAGAACGTCATCATCGCCAACGTCCCGTCCGAGAAGCGGGCGGCGATCGAGGCGTTGGTCGACGAGTACGGCCTGACCAAGGGCGCAGGTGCCCTTCGCCGCAATTCGATCGCCTGCGTTGCGCTGCCGACCTGCGGCTTGGCGCTCGCAGAGAGCGAGCGCTACCTGCCGCACCTGATGACCGAGCTGGAAGAGAGCTTGGCCCGCCACGGCCTACAGGATGACGAGATCACCATCCGCTCGACCGGCTGCCCGAACGGCTGCGCCCGCCCCTTCATCGCCGAGATCGGCCTCGTCGGCCGCGGACCGGAGCGCTACCACCTCTATCTCGGCGCCGCCTTCGACGGCTCGCGCCTGGGCAAGCTCTACCGCGAGGACGTGGTGGCGTCGGAGATCCGCGACACCCTCGACCCGCTCTTCGCCGACTACGCCAAGAGCCGGAACCCGGGCGAGCGCTTCGGCGACTTCCTCGTCCGCGCCGGCCACGTGGCCAAGACGACGAACGGGCCGGACTTCCACGACAACATCGGCGCGCTGAAGCCCGCCGCCTGACGCCGGGCCGCCGGGACCGTCCGGCGGTCCTCGCGGAAACCTCGGCTCGCACCTCGCGTTGCGCCTGCGTTGGCGCAACCGGGGGCGAGCATGGGTGAGGCGAAGACGATCCGTTACGCGGTGGTCGGCGGCGGTTGGATCTCGCAGGCGGCCTTCATGCCGGCGGTGGCGCAGACCGGCAATTCCGCGATCACGGCCCTGGTCACCGGCGACCCGGAGAAGGCCACGGCGCTCGGCGAGCGTTACGGGCTGACGGCGTTCTCCTACGAGCGGTATCCCGAGGCGCTGGCGTCCGGGCTGTTCGATGCCGTCTACCTCGCGCTGCCGAACGGCATGCACCGCGACTACGCCGTGCCGGCGCTGGAGGCCGGCCTCCACGTGCTGCTCGAGAAGCCGATGGCGACGAGCGTCGCCGATTGCGAGGCGATCATCGCGGCGGCCGAGCGCGGCAACGCGCGGCTGATGCTCGCCTACCGCCTGCACTTCGAGCCCGGCACCCTCGATGCGATCGAGCGCGTGCGCGCCGGGGCGATCGGCGAACCGCTGGTGTTCTCGGCGACGTTCGGCCAGCACGTGGCGACCGAGAACCACCGCGCGCACCGGGGCTACTGGGCCGGCCCGGTCCCCGACATGGGCACTTACCCAATCAACGCCGTGCGCAACCTGTTCTCCGACGAGCCGGTCGAGGTCCACGCCCACGGCGCCCGCCGGCCGGGGAGCCCCTACGGCTTCCACGGCACGGTCGCGGTGACGCTGCGCTTCCCCGGCGATCGCCTGGCGCAGTTCACGGTCTCCTACGAGACCGACTCGGTCGACGCCTACCGCGTCGTCGGCACCGAGGGCGACCTGCTGATGGCGCCGGGCTTCACCTTCGGCCAGCCGCTTGCGGGCGAGCTGACCCGCGTCGGCAAGACCGAAAGCCTGTCCTACCCGAGCGTCGACCAGTTCGGCGCCGAGACGCGGTACTTCTCTGATTGCATCCTGGACGGCCGGGTGCCGGAGCCGGACGGCGAGGAAGGCCTCGCCGACGTCCGCATCTTGGCAGCAATCGAGCGCGCGCTCGAGACCGGCCAGCCGCAGACGCTGCCGCCGATGCGACGCCGGACCCGACCCGACAAGTCGCAGGCGATCGAATTGCCGGAGATCACGGTCCCCGAACTGGTGAACGCCGCCAAGCCGGGCGGCTGAGGGCGTCCATCGAAATCCGGCCCGGAACACGCACCTTCCTACCAAGACCCCGATGCTGAGGCGGTTTGTGGAAGCGGCCGGCGAAGACGCGTTGGAGTGCGTCTGCGATGGGAACAAGCTTTGGTACGGTCGGCCATGCTGCTTCGCAGCAAAGCCGCCGCGCCCTTCATGGTCCTGAGCTTGGCCGTTCCGGTGCGATAATTCTTCGTCGGCACCGAACGAAGTGCGATTCTGCTCGTTGTCCCGAAAATCCGTACGGGACCGCGACATGGCCAAGCACGAAATCCTCGGATACTTCGAACATCGCCGCGACGGCGCCTGGGTCTGCGTCCGGCCGTTCACGCTCACCACGAAGAGCGCGGCGGTCGACATCCGCCAGGGCATGCGCTTCGACTACGGCAAGCGCATCGGCGGCGTGGACCTCGCCGAGTACCTGGAGCAGCTCGGCTCCCAGTTCGGATCGTAGACCTTCGCGTCTACGGTCAGGCACTAATTACGCGATGCAGGTCGCAACGCCGACGCTCTTCCAAAGCGTGACGGCGGTTCTGTAGGTGCGTCCATGGCGGCCGGCGATCTTCGCCGGCTTCTCTATGTTTGCCGCGGTGATTCCTCAAGCGCGGGGTTCGCGCCGGTCGATCCGTAGCATTACGGTGCGCTTAGCACGTACCGCCCTTACCATCTCGCCTCGCATGACTCGTCGTCTCGCGACATCTGCGCCGCCGTCTGATCCGCAAGTTTCCATAGGATGCCGGGCTGTCTGGCAAGGCCGGCGTCGGCGGTAGCTGCGCCTGACACGACCTACGCCAACTCGTTCACTTGGGTGGGGACGACCAGGATATCGTCCCTCGTCGTGCCGATATCGGCCTCCGCCGTGCCGGACGAGCTGCCAATACGTTCGATGGCCAAGTCGACATCCGCCGTTATGGCGTCCGGGACCTCCCCATCGAGCCGTGCGACGGACTTTTCGAAAACCGCCACCGCCAGCAAGGCATCCGGAATCCGCGCTGAAGGTCCGGCCTCGAACCGGAAGGGCATGCCCAGAGGTGTGGTTTTCGGCCGCAATCCTTCTCCGCACACGCCCGACGTCAGGCGACGAGATCAACCCGTCACCGGACGTCGGTTGATGGCGTTCAGGCGCCGCCCCACTGCATCGTCAGCCCGCCGTCGACCACGAGCGTGTGCCCGGTCACGTAGTCGGCGTCGTCGCTGCTGAGGTAGAGGATCGCCTTGGCGATGTCGTCGGGCTGGCCCGCGCGGTGCCACGGGATGCGCTCGAGCGACTTTGCGAGCACCTTCGGGTCCTCGAAGCGGTCGGCGGTCATCGGCGTCTCGATCAGGCCGGGCGCGACGTTGTTGACGTTGATCCGGTCGTCGGCGAGCTCGCGCGACAGGCTTCGGCACAGCGAGCCGACGCCCGCCTTCGACATGCCGTAGGGAGCGCTTTCCGGCGTCGGCAGGTGCTGAGCCACCGAAGACACCATGACGATCTTGCCGCGCCCGCCTTGCGCCCGGCGCACCTTGATGAAGGCGCGCGCGCAGAACAGCGGACCCATCAGGTTGACGCGCAGGATCCGCTCCAGCCGCTCGTCCTCCATGTCCGCGACCGCCATGCCGCTCATCGCCTGGCCGGCGTTGGCCACCAGGATGTCGAGGGGGCCGAGGTCGCTGGCGACGCGGTCGAAGGTGGCGGCGACCGAGGCCGGGTCGCCGACGTCGTTCTGGATCACGAGCGCCCGGCGCCCGGTCTCCTCCACGAGGCGGGTGGTCTCGGCGATGCCGTCCGCGTCGGTGTTGTAGGTGATCGCCACGTCCGCGCCGTGCTGCGCGAACAGGAGCGCCGTCGCCCGGCCGATCCCGGAATCGGCGCCGGTGATCAGGGCCTTCTTGCCTTCGAGCTTCATCGATGTCGGCTTTGCTGCGTGAGGTGCGGCCTCGGGGGGCCGGGTCAGCGGGCCAATTCGAGCGCGGCGGCACGGTTCCGCGCGGGTCCGACGGCCGACATTTTGACGCTTCGCCGGATTGCGGCATACGCTCGGGGATGACCATCGCCGTCCCCGTCGAACCCATCCTGAGCGAAGAGAGCGCGCCCACGACCCGCTGCCGCATCCTGGCGACGGCCGAGCGTTCGTTCCGCGAGATCGGCTACCAGAAGACCACCGTCGCCGACATCGCCAAGACGCTGAAGATGAGCCCGGCCAACGTCTACCGCTTCTTCGACTCGAAGAAGGCGATCAACGAGGCGGTGGTGGAGCGCCTGATCGGCGAGGTCGAGGCGCTGATCTCGGCGATCGCCGACGCGCCGGGCTCGCGCGCCGCCGACCGTCTTACGGCGGTGATCGAAGCCTTGCACCGCGACACCCACGAGCGCTGCAGCGCCTTCCCGCGGATGCACGAGATGATCGAGGCGGCGATGAGCGAGAGCTGGGACGTCTGCCGCCACCACGTCGACCGGATCGGCGCTGTTTTCGAGCGGATCGTCGTCGACGGCGTCGCCCGCGGCGAGTTCGAGACGGACGACCCCGCCGGCGCGGCGCGCTGCCTGCACACGGCGATCGCGCGCTACAGCCATCCGCTGCTGGTCAGCCAGTACCCGGATGCGCCGGTGCCGCAGCTCGACGTGATGACCGCGTTCCTGCTGCGCAGCCTGCGGCCGGTCGGCGCGCGCTGAGGCGGCCCGCCTATTCCGAGGCGGGGTTGTCGGGCTCGGACGCGATGCCGACGCTCGGCTGCTCGCCGTCGTAGCCTTCGATGATCAGGATGTCGGCGTCGGCGCCGTCCTTCTGCTTGGCGCGGGCGGCCTGGTACAGGTCCGACTTCCAGCAGGCGACGGCGTCGTCGTAGCTCGCGAACTCGATCACGACGTTGCGGGCGCGCGTCGTGCCGACCACGGCCTCGAAGCGGCCGCCGCGCACCAGGAAGCGGCCGCCGAAGGCGGCGAAGGCCGCGCCGTTCGAGGCGGCGTAGTCCTTGTAGGCCTCCGCGTCGCGGACATCGACCCGGACGATCCAGTAGCCGCGCGTCATCGTCGTCACTCCTGTGCTGCCATCTCGGCGAGGATCGCCTGCGTCACGGCGCGCGGGTCGGCGGCCGCGGTGATCGGGCGCCCGACGACGACGTGGTCGATGCCCGCCGCGCGCGCCTGCCCCGGGGTCATAACCCGCTTCTGGTCGCCGCTGTCGCTGCCCGCCGGCCGGATGCCCGGCGTCACGATCAGGCTCGCCGGGCCGACCACGTTGCGCACGGCCTGCGCCTCGAAGGCGCTGCAGACGATGCCGTCGATCCCGGCTTCCGCCGCCTGGAAGGCACGGTGCGCCACGAGTTCGGAGATCGGCAGGGCGTAGCCGGATTCGCGTGCGTCGCCCTCGTCGTAGGAAGTCAGCACCGTCACCGCGAGGATCTTCAGGCTCGACGTGCCGCGCCCGCGCACGGCCGCGCGCATGGTCTGCGGATAGGCGTGCACCGTCAAAAAGGTGGCGCCGAGTCCGGAGAGCGCGCGCACCCCCTCCTCGACCGTGTTGCCGATGTCGTGCAGCTTCAGGTCGAGGAAGACCTTGAGCCCGCGCGCGGCGAGTTCCGGCACCAGCGCCAGCCCGCCCGCATAGGCCAGCCGGTAGCCGATCTTGTAGAAGGTCGCGGCGTCGCCGATCCGATCGACCATGGCCCGTGCCGCGGCCGGCTCGTCGAGGTCGAGGGCGACGATGAGGCGGTCGCGCGGATCGGTCGGGCTCTGAGAGGTTGAATCACGCATCGTGGTTCCCGATCACGCCGCCGGGTTCGGTGTCAATCGCGCAGCCGAGGGGGCAGGCATGACACCGGGCTTCAGGACCGCAGGTGCCATGACGCGCGCGACCTCCGCCTTCAGCACCGGCAGCAGCTCGGCCTCGAACCAAGGCTCGCGCTTGAGCCAGCCGTTGTTGCGCCAGGACGGATGCGGCAGCGGCAGGACCCGCGGCGCCCGCGGCTCGGCCAGGATCTCGCGCCAGCGGCGGACCGTGCCGGTGAGCCCGTCCGGCATCTTTCCGAGGTGCCAGGCCTGCGCGTACTGGCCGATCACGAGGATCAGCTCCAGGTCCGGCAAGCCGGCGAAGAGCTCGCCGCGCCAGCGCTCGGCGCATTCCCGCCGCGGCGGCTTGTCGCCGCCCTTGGCATCGAGTCCCGGGAAGCACGAGCCCATCGGCACGATCGCGATCCGGCCGGCATCGTAGAACGCGGCCTCGTCCAGGCCGAGCCAGGATCGCAGCCGCACGCCGGACGGGTCCATGAACGGGATGCCGGTGCGGTGCGCCCGCGTCCCCGGCGCCTGGCTCGCGATGCACAGGCGCGCCGTAGCGCTGCCCTGGACGATCGGCAGCGGCTCCTGCGGCAGCGGCGCGCCGTAGAGCGGCGTGTCCCGGCAGATCCGGCAGGCGCGCAGGTTCGCGGCGGTGGTGTCGAAGGCGGTGACCATGCTCGATGTGAGATGGGCACGACGCCGCGTTTCGGCGAGGATGCATCGACGCGACCAAAAGAAACGGCGCGGGACTGAAGGCCCGCGCCGCGTTTTGAGGTGGGTTCGAAGCTCTGGGAAGCCGGGTGACGCTAAGCTTCGTGTGCCGTCCGCGACGTGTCCTGCCTCACACGCCCTTCAGGCCTGCGAGGTCGAGGGGCAGCGAGCGCAGGCGCTGGCCCGTGGCGGCGAAGATCGCGTTGGAGATCGAGGGTGCCAGCACCGGGACGCCGGGCTCGCCGATGCCGGTCGGCGCCGCCGAGGACGGCACGATGTGGACCTCGACCACCGGCATCTCGCTCATCCGGGTCGGCTCGTAGGTGTCGAAGTTCTTCTCCTGCACCACGCCGTCCTTGAGGGTGATGCGGTTGCGCAGCACCGAGGAGAGGGCGAAGCCCACCGCGCCCTCGACCTGCGCACGGATCACGTCCGGGTTGACCGCGACGCCGACATCCACCGCCGCGACGATGCGGTTGACCTTCACCTTGGCGTCCTCGGCGGTGATGTCGGCGACCATCGCCACGTAGGAGCCGAAGGATTCGTGCGCGGCGATGCCGAGGCCCCGGCCCTTGCCGTTGGTCTTGGCTCCCGAATCCCAGTTCGCCTTCTCGGCGGCGAGCTTGAGCACGCCCGAGAGGCGCGGCGCGGCGGTCAGCAGCGAAAGCCGGTAGGCGAGCGGGTCGACGTCGGCGGCATGCGCCAACTCGTCGATGAACACCTCCATCGCCTGCGCGGTGTGGCTGTGGCCGACCGAGCGCCACCACAGGACCGGCACGCCCTCGCGGGTGTTGTGGACCTCGAAGCGGTAGGCCGGCAGCGCGTAGGGCGTGTCGGACGCGCCCTCGACGGTGGTGGAATCGATCCCGTTCTTGACGATCATCGCCTCGAAGGGCGAGCCGATCATGATCGACTTGCCGACCATCACGTGCTGCCAGCCGACGATCCCGCCCTTGGCGTCGAGTCCGGCGCGGACCTTGTGGTAGACGGTCGGGCGGTAGTAGCCGCCGGCCATGTCGTCCTCGCGGGTCCAGACCAGGTGCACCGGCGCCTTGGCCCGCGTCGCCTTCAGGATGGTCGCGGCCTCGGTGATGTAGTCGGCCGAGGGCGTGGCGCGCCGTCCGAACGAGCCGCCGGCCCATTGCGTGTGCAGGCGGACCTTGTCGGTGGTGGTGCCCATCACCGCGGCGACGGCGGCCTGCTCGATCGTCTGGAACTGCAGGCCGGCGTAGACGTCGTAGCCCCCATCCGGCGCGCGCTCGATCGTGGCGTTCAGCGGCTCCATCGCGGCGTGCGCCAGGTAGGGGAAGGTGAACTCCGCCTCCAGCACCTTGGCCGCGCCCTTGATGCCGGCTTCCGGGTCGCCGCGCTCGGAGGCGACGAGGCCGGGCCGCTTGGCCTGTTCGCGGTAGCCGGCCAGGATCGCGTCGGAGGAATGCGCCTCCGCCGCGCCGTCGTCCCATACGACTTTCAGCGCCTCGCGGCCCTTCATCGCCGACCAGGTGTCCTTGGCGACGACCGCGACGCCGGACGGGATCGCGACGACGTCGACCACCCCCGCGACCTTGCGGGTCGCCGCGTCGTCGAAGCTCTTCACCGTACCGCCGAAGCGCGGCGGGCGGGCGACGACGGCGGTGACCTGGCCGGGGCGGCGGATGTCGAGGGCGTAGACCGCGCTGCCGTCCGTCTTGGCGACGGAATCGAGGCGCGGCACGCGAGCGCCGATCAGTGTCCACTGGCTCGGGTCCTTCAGGTGCGGCTCCTGCGGCACCGGAAGCGTCGCCGCCGACGCGGCGAGTTCGCCGAACCGCGCCTGCCGGTTCGAGCCCGCATGGCGGACGACGCCGTTCGCGACCGTGATCTCGCCCGCCGGCACCTTCCACTGGTAGGCGGCGGCGGCCACCAGCATCTCGCGGGCGGCGGCGCCCGCCTTGCGCAGCTGGAACCAGGAGTTGGCGACCGCGGTCGATCCGCCGGTCCCCTGGATCGGGCCCATCAGCATGTTGTTGTAGCGGGCGGCGTCGGCGGGGGCGAACTCGGTGCGCACCCGCGACCAATCCGCGTCGAGCTCGTCGGCGAGGATGGTGGCGAGGCCGGTCGTGTTGCCCTGCCCCATGTCGAGGTGCTTGATGATCACCGTCACGGTGTCGTCGGACCCGATCCGCACGAAGGCGTTCGGGTCCGCCTTCACCCCCGAAAGGTCGGGGCCGGCGGCGGCGCGCGCCGTGTTCTTCAGGTCGAGGCGGAAGCCGACGACGATGGCGCCGGTCGCGGCGGCGCCCCCGGCGAGGAAGCTGCGGCGGGTCGCGCGCGGAGAGCGCGGGTCCGTCTGACGGATCTTCAGCATGGCGTGGCTCCGGTCAGTGCGGGAACGGGTGAACAGTCTTGGGATGACGTGCGACGCGGACGCGAGCGATCACGCCAGCGTCTTGGCG
The DNA here is from genome assembly GCF_008039885.1 of Methylobacterium sp. WL103. NCBI lineage: Bacteria > Pseudomonadati > Pseudomonadota > Alphaproteobacteria > Hyphomicrobiales > Methylobacteriaceae > Methylobacterium > Methylobacterium sp. WL103. The sequence continues at coordinate 3,004 of NZ_VRUX01000054.1, read as the reverse complement.
GCCTCGTGGATCGCCGCGCGGATGCGCTGGTAGGTGCCGCAGCGGCAGACGTTGCCGTCCATGGCTCCGTCGATGTCGGCCTCGGACGGCTTCGGGTTCTCCGTGAGCAGGCCGATCGCGGACATGATCTGCCCGGACTGGCAGTAGCCGCACTGGACCACGTCGAGCTTGCGCCACGCGCCCTGCACCGCCTCGGCGACGCGGCCGGACACGCCCTCGATCGTGGTGACCTTGGCTTCGCCGACGTCGCCGATCCGGGTCTGGCAGGAGCGGACCGGCTGCCCGTCGAGGTGGACCGTGCAGGCGCCGCACTGGGCGATGCCGCAGCCGTACTTGGTGCCGGTCTTGTCGAGGTGGTCGCGCAGCGCCCAGAGCAACGGCATCTCGGGGTCGGCGTCGATCGCGTGCCGGACGCCGTTGACGGTGAGGTTCAGCATCCGAGATCTCCCGCGCGTAAGTCTCTCTCGTCGATCGCTAGTCCCGGCACGCCCCGATGCGATGTGCGTCCGCGCACCCGCGGCGAACACTTGTTGACGCGCCATCGACGAACGTAAGCCACCCGCCGGCGGCGAACACCTGGCACCGTGATCGCGACCTTCGCGCGATCAGGACAATCGTCGCGACCGCGGCAGGCCGTTCTTAACATATCGCGCGCAACGTCGGGCCTCTCATGTTGCGGTCCGGCGCGTCGAGCCGGCCCCCTTCGTCCAGCCTTCGAAGAGGCCGATGTCCGAACTGACGGTCGAGATGGTGCAGCGCGGCCGCGGTCCTTCGTCGGAAGAGGCCGTGCGACGCCGTGGGGTCGCACGCGACATGCGCTCGGCCCGGGAGAAGCTGACCTCGAAGACCGGCCTCGTGCGGGCGTTCGACTACGAGCTGCTGCGCCTCTACGCGCAGTACCGGGCGGGCGCCGGCATCCCGCTCGGCCTGTTCGCGATCGCGATGGCCAGCGCCACCTGCTTCTGGGTGGAGCCGCTGGTCGCGGCGATCTGGGCGCTCTGCGCGTTCCTGATGATCACCCTCAACGCGTCGATGAGCCGGAGCTTCCTCCGCGCCGAGCCCGGCGCGGTGTCCCTCGCGCGCTGGCGCCGACGCTTCGCCTTCGGCGAGGTGATGCAGAGCCTGAGCTGGTCGGCGATCGTCGGCCTGGGCATGCTGGGCGGCTGGCACTTCGCGCTGTTCGGCCTGATCATCGCGGCCGCCGTCGCCACGATGGTGGCCGCCACCGTTCCGACCGCCGCCGCAGCCGCCCTGGTGCCCCTCGCGCTGGCGACCCTGTGCCTCCTCACCTTCGCCCGCGAGGCCGACGCCGTGATGCTCGTCGCGATGGCGATCGGCTCGCAGATCTTCTTCCTCGGCCTGGCGCGCCGCATCTACACCTCCACTGTGGGCGCGCTGCAGTCTCGCGCGGAGAAGGATGCGGTGTTCGGCGAGCTGGAGCAGGCCAAGGCCAACTCCGACGAGGCCCGGCGCCGGGCGGAGGAGGCGAATCTCGCCAAGTCCCGGTTCCTGGCGACGATGAGCCACGAGTTGCGCACGCCGCTCAACGCCATCCTCGGCTTCTCCGAGGTGATGAAGAACGAGGTGTTCGGCCCCCATACCGCGCCGAGCTACGGCGAGTATTCCACCGACATCCACGACAGCGGCATGCATCTGCTGAACCTGATCAACGAGATCCTGGACCTCTCCCGGATCGAGGCCGGCCGCTACGAGCTCAACGAGGAGGCGGTGACGCTGGCCCACATCGTCGAGGAGTGCCGCCACATGATGGGGCTGAAGGCCCGCGGCAAGAACCAGACCTTCCTCGACTTCGTCGACGACACCCTGCCACGGCTTTGGGCCGACGAGCGCGCCCTGCGCCAGGTGGTGCTGAACCTGCTCTCGAACGCGGTGAAGTTCACCCCGCCCGGCGGCGAGATCACGATCAAGGTCGGCTGGACCAGCTCCGGCGGCCAGTACGTCGCGGTCAAGGACAGCGGCCCCGGCATCCCGGAGGACGAGCTCGGCACGGTCATGTCCTCGTTCGGCCGCGGTTCGCTCGCGATCAAGACCGCCGAGCAGGGCTCCGGCCTCGGCCTACCGATCGTGAAGGGCCTCGTCGACCTGCACGGCGGCAACTTCACCCTGAAGTCGCGCCCGCGCGAGGGCACCGAGGTGATCGTCACGCTGCCGGCGAGCCGGGTGATGGACACGCTCGCCGCCGTCGCCGTCGGGGGAGAGCCGGCGCCCGAGACGCGGGCCGGCACGAGCCGCCCCAAGGCCCCATCCGCCAAGGCGGCGTAAAAGCGACTTGCGCGCGGTCAGCCGAGCCCGCCCATGGCACGCACCAGCGACCACTCGGCCTCCGTCACCGGCTGCACCGACAGGCGCGAGTTGTTGACGAGCACCATGTCCTTGAGCGCCGACTCGGTCTTGATCGCATCGAGGGTGACAGGGTTCGGCAGTGCCTCGACGGCGGCGAGGTCGACCATGCCGAAGCGTCCGGTCGCGTCGGTGTGGTCCGGGTAGTACGGCTTGATCACGCGTACGATCCCGACGACGGCCTTGCCCTCGTTCGAGTGGTAGAAGAACCCGAGGTCGCCGACCTGCATCGCCATGAGCTGCTTCTTGGCGAGGTGGTTGCGCACCCCGTTCCAGTGGGTGCCGCCCTCCCCCGCCGCGAACTGCTGCGCCCACGACCAGGTCGCGGGTTCGGACTTGTAGAGCCAGTAGGCCATCCGTCTCGTCGCTCGTTCGAAAGTCAGGGCCGGCCGGCGGCGTCGGCCCAGAAGGCCAGGCTCGCCGGGTTGATCGGCGAACCCGCTTGCGCGTTGCGCAGGGTCGCGAACGCGTGGAAATCCTGCGCTTCCGCCGCGCCGAGGAGGTCGCGGGTCGCCGTGAGGATGCGGGTGATGCGCAGGTGGTTGTGGTCGTGCGGCACCAGCCACCGGTCGGTCCCGACGTAGAAGCGGCGCATGCGTGCGAGGGCGGCGCGCAGGCCTTCGCGGGCCGCCGGGTCGGCGCG
>NZ_VRUX01000549.1:0-2784 GCF_008039885.1 Methylobacterium sp. WL103 | reverse complement strand
CCGCACCCGTCTCGCCGCGCTGAACCGCGACCGCGCCGCGACGGGCGACTTCCCGCTGCGCGTGGTCGTCGCGCTCCATGCCGGCGACCTCCTGGTCGGCGTATTCGACGACGGCTTGCGCGCCGAATACACCGTGCTCGGCCCAGCGATGAACACCCTCGCCCGCCTCGAGACCCGCGCCAAGGCCGCAGACCTCGACATCGCCGCCTCCGAGGATTTTCTGCGGCTGCTCGGGCCGGCCCTCCCGGACGGCGCGCGGGCCGAGCCTGTGGCGGAGGAGGGCGACGTGCACCCTGCGCTCTTCGCCATTGCGGATGCCGCCTAGGCTGGGTTCGCCTTCGTCGAATCTCGCCTCCGCCGAAAAGTGGTCTTCCCTCCCCCTCTGCGGGAGCTCGATTCGTCAGCGCCTCGGATCACGCGTGAGTTCCCCCTCTCCCCGCTTGCGGGGAGAGGCCCGGCTGCACGCCGTCGTGCAGCCGGGAAGCGGAGGCGAAGCGACGGTGAGGGGGCGCGAACGGAAGAGTCTCTTCCGAGTCGCCCCCTCACCCTCGGCTGCCGCCTCGCCGCGACGACGACGAGGTCGTCGCAGCCCTCTCCCCGCACGCGGGGCGAGGGGCGAGGGGCGAGGGGCGAGGGGATGCGCGGAGACGTTCCCAGAAACCCCGTTCCGCCCTTCAGCCCAGCAGCTTGTCCAGCGTGATCGGGATCTCGCGCACCCGGATGCCGGTGGCGTGCCAGACTGCGTTGGCGATGGCGCCGGCCGAGCCGGTGATACCGATCTCGCCGACGCCCTTGATGCCCAGCGCGTTCACGTGGGAATCGTCCTCGTGCACCAGGATCGCCTCCATGGCCGGCGTGTCGGCGTTCACCGGCACGTGGTACTCGCCGAGGTTGTCGTTGAGGAAGCGGCCGGTGCGGGCATCCATCGCCGCGTGCTCGTGCAGCGCGAACGACATCCCCCAGATCATCCCGCCGTAATACTGGCTGGTGACGAGGCGCGGGTTCACGATGCGGCCGGCCGCGAACGCCCCGACGAGGCGGGTGACCCGGATCTGGCCGAGGTCGGGGTCGACCTTCACCTCGGCGAAGACCGCACCGTGGGCGTGCATGGCGTAGGTCTTGGCGGCGGCCGGGTCGGTCGAGGCCTTTCCGGTGGCCGTGAGGCTCCCGCGGCCGGCACGCGCCAGGATGTCGGCGTAGACCTCGCTGCGGCTCTCGTCGTCGCGGCGGAAGAGCCGGCCGTCGCGGGCGACGAACCCGGCGTTGCCGGCCCCGTAGAGCGGGGAGGCGGGGTCGTTGGTGGCCAGCTCTGCGAGCTGCGCCACCACCGCCTGGCCGGCCGCGTGGATCGCTCCGCCCGCGGTGGCGGTGTGGGCCGAGCCGCCGGCGATGCCGGCGTTCGGCAGGTCCGAGGAGCCCATCTTGAAGGTGAGCGCGTCGAGGCCGATCCCGAGGCCGTCGGCGGCGATCTGGCCGAGCGCCGTCCAGGCGCCCTGGCCCATGTCGTGGGCGCCGACCTCGATCGTACCGGTGCCGTCGGCGCGCAGCTCGGCCTTCGCCTGCGCCTCGAACATCAGCGCCGGGAAGGTCGCGGTGCCCATGCCCCAGCCGACGAGGAGGCCGTTCGCGTCGCGGGTCTGCCGCGGCGCCTTCGGCCGCGCCGACCAGCCGAAGCGTTCGGCGCCGCGGGTGTAGCACTCGCGCAAGGCCTTGGACGAGAACGGCTTTCCGGAGATCGGCTCGACCTCGGCATAGTTCGCCAAGCGGAATTCCAGCGGGTCCATGTCGCAGGCCAGCGCCATCTCGTCGATCGCGCTTTCCAGGGCGACGCTGCCGGCGGCCTCGCCGGGGGCGCGCATGAACAGCGGCGTGCCGGTGTCGACCCGCACGGCCTGGTGCCGGACGGCGATGGCCGGGCTGGCGTAGAGAGTGTGCGAAACGCCGCCGGCCGGCTCGAAGAAGTCGTCGAACCGGCTCGAGGCGGTCAGCGTCTCGTGCTCCAGCGCCGTGAGCTTGCCGGCCTCGTCGGCGCCGAGGCGGAAGCTCTGCCGGGTCTCGGCGCGGTGGCCGACCGGGCCGTACATCTGCGAGCGCGCGAGCACGAGCTTGACCGGCCGGCCGACGAGGCGCGCGGCCATGCAGGCGAGGATCTGCGGACCCGAGATCAGGCCCTTCGAGCCGAAGCCGCCGCCGAGGAACGGGCTCTCGATGTGGATGTTCTCCGGCGGGATGCCGAACAGCCCCGCGAGGCGCCCCTGCGCCATCGCCATGCCCTGGCTCGGCGTGTGGAGCGTCAGCCGGTCGCCGTCCCAGGAGGCCACCGCCGCGTGCGGCTCCATGGCGTTGTGGTACTGGGCCGGGGTCGCGTAGGTCGCCGCGATCCGCCGGCTGGCCGTCGCGAGGCCCGCCTCGACGTCGCCGTGGGTCTCCTCCGGCGGCTGGCCGACGCCGATGCCGGGGGGCGTGAACGGCGGCTCGGCGTCGAGCCCGATGCGCGGCGTCTCGGCCTCGTAGCGCGGGTTCAGCAGGCGCGCGCCCTCGGTGGCCGCCTCAAGGGTCTCGGCGATCACCACCGCGATCGGCTGGTTGGCGTAGCGGACGGCGGAATCCTGCAGCAGGTCGAGGCGGAAGATGAAGCCGTGGGGCTTGTCGTCCGGGTGCTGGGCCAGCGCCGGGGCGTTGTCCGGCGTCATCACCGCGACGACGCCCGGATGGGCCTCCGCCGCCGCCACGTCGAGATGGGTGACGCGCCCGCGGGCGATCCGCGCGGCGCAGAGCGCGGCG
>NZ_VRUX01000548.1:0-2786 GCF_008039885.1 Methylobacterium sp. WL103 | reverse complement strand
CGCGGTTCGCCGGCACGCCGGTGAAGCGCACCGGCCGCGACCGCTTCCTGCGCAACGTCCTGATCGCGGTGGGCAACTCGGGCGATCCCGCGCTGGCCGCCTCCGCCGAGCGAAACTTGGGCGGCGCGTCGGCGATCGTGCGCGGCATGGCGGTCTGGGCCTGCGGCGCGCTGCTCGGTCCCGCGGCCTGCCGCCCCCTTTACGAACGTCATGGGCTCGGCGAGACCGACCCGGACGTGCTGGCCGAATGGCGCGCTCTCTTGGACCCGCCGGAGGAGACCTGATCGATGACCCTCTTCGTGTTCGGCCTCGGCTTTTCTGCCCGGCGCTTCGCGGAGGCCGCCCGCGACCGCTTCCCGCAGATCTGCGCCACCGTGACCGACGCGGACAAGGCGCGGGCGCTCGAGGCCGAGACCGGGCTGTCGATGCGCGCCTTCGGCCCCGAGGCAGACGACCCGCGCATCCCCGCCGACCTCGCGGCGGCCGACGCGCTCCTCGTCTCCGTCCCGCCCGACCGCGACGGCGATCCGGTGCTGCGCCGTTTCCGCGACGACATCGCCCGGAGCCGGATCGGCTGGATCGGCTACCTCTCGACCATCGGCGTCTACGGCGACCACGACGGCGCCTGGATCGACGAGGCGACGCCGGCCACCCCGAAGAGCGCGCGCTCGCAGGGGCGGCTCGCCGTCGAGAACGCGTGGCTCGCGCTCGGGGCCGAGACCGGCAAGGCCGTGCAGGTGTTCCGGCTGTCGGGCATCTACGGCCCCGGCCGCAACCCGATCGTGAAGCTGCGGGACGGCCGGTCCCAGCGCATCGTGAAAGCGGGACAGGTCTTCAACCGCATCCACATCGACGACATCGCCGCGACGCTGCTGGCCTCCCTCGACCGCCCGCGCAACGGCGCGGTCTACAACGTCACCGACGACGAGCCGGCCGCGCCCCAGACCGTGACGGAATACGCAGCCAGGCTCACCGGCCTTCCCCTACCGCCTGAGGTCGACTTCGAGACCGCCGACCTCTCGCCGATGGCGCGTAGCTTCTACGGCGAGAACAAGCGCGTGCGGAACCGCCTGATCCGCGAGGAACTCGGCGTCGAACTCGCCTACCCCACCTACCGGGAGGGGCTGCAGGCGCTGAAGGACGAGGCGGCCGGCTGAGGGCGCCGCCCCGTCTTCACGATTTCCGCGGCGGCATGTGCGCGTCGAGCCAGGCGGTCAGCCAGGCGGCGACGTCGAGGCTGTTCCGGTCCTGCATCAGCATGTGCGAGTTGCCGGTCAGGCCGACGTCGGCCAGCAGCACCAGCTCGGCCTTGCCGCCGGCCTTGTTGGCGGCCTCGACGAAGGCGCGGCAGAGCTTGAGCCGCGGCGCCCAGCGCGGCGCCAACTCGACGTAGTCGCCCCACAGCACGAGGATCGGCAGGTCCCTGTAGGGCGCCATGTCGTCCTTGGCCGGATCGGGGCAGGCCGCCGGCTCGATCGCCACGAGGCCGCGGATGCCGGCGCGGTCGAGCGCCGCGGTCTGGAACGGGTAGATGCCCGATTGCGAGTGGCTGATCAGGATCGCGCCGTCCAACGTCTTCGCCAACTCGGACAGGGCGGGGACGGTCGGGTTCGGGGTCGGCAGGGTCGCGGCCCAGTCGGCGACCATCTGCTTCCAGAACTCGCCCTGCGCCTCCAGCGGGAACTGCATCCCGGGGAAGACCTCCGGGTATTTCGGGCCGAAGCGGAAGATCGCCCAGGCCGGTTCCTGGCCGGCCGAGACCACCGGCGGCAGCGTCTCCGGCGCGGCCTTGCCGGTCTTCACCGCATTGATCGCGGACGGGTCGACCGCAGAGCGGCCGCGGCCGGCCTGGTCGATCACGTAGGTGGGAAAGCCGGCGCGGACGAAGAACTCGTCCCAGCCCATGCGCCCGTCCGGCGTCGTCTCCCAGGTCTTGCCGGTAAGGCAGCAGCCGTGGATCAGGACGACCGCCGGACGCTTGGCCTCCACCGGGATTTGGTAGCGCACGTAGACCTGGTCGACGGCGATCGTGCCCGAGGGCGCGTAGGCCGGCAGCGTCGAGAGCGTGTCCGAGGCGACGCTGCGGCCGCCGACGAAGAAGCTGCCCTGCCGGGCGATGGTCAGCGGCCCCAAGGGCTCGGCGGCCGCCGCCCCGGTCATCAGGCCGCCCGCGAGGGCGACGGCGGCGAGCTGCCGGCGAAGCGGTTTTGAGGTTTCCTCGGACATGCGCTTCCCGGGCTTTTCCGCGACGCCATCTTCCTGCGCCGCGACCCGGAGCCTAGCACCGTCGCACCCGCCGGCATCAACCGGAGGGTGCAACGGCGAGACGATCAGGCCGAGAGTTCACGCTCGACGCGGGCGGCGGCCTCGGGCGGCACGTCGAGGGCCTCCGCCAGCATCTTGAGGAACTGGCGCTCCTGCATCGTGTCGAGGTCGATCGCCAGCGCCGCCGCGGCGTAGATCCGTGCGGCGGCTTCGGCATCGTCCACCGCGTCGGCGATCTCGTCGATCTCGGCCGGGTTGCCGAGCTCGCGCTCGAGCCAGGCGCGCCCGTCGCGGTCGATGCCGGCGGCCGCCACCGCCTCGTCGAGGCGGCGGCGCTCGGCCGCGTCGACCACGCCGTCGGCGACCGTCGCGGCCACCATCGCCCGCAGCATCAGGCGCGCCTCGTCCTCCGGCACGTCCTGGAAGGCCGCCGTCTCGGTCGCGTCCGCCTTGCCGCCGCGTAGCGACCGGTAGGCGAGGCCGCCGATCAGGGCGAGGCCGCCGAGCGCTGCGCCGGCGAG
>NZ_VRUX01000547.1:0-2799 GCF_008039885.1 Methylobacterium sp. WL103 | reverse complement strand
GGGCCACCTCGACGAGGTCGGCGCCGACGAGGTCGAGCCCGCGCAGGCTGCGCAGCAGGGCCAGGGCCTCGCGGGTGGTCAGGCCGCCGATCTCCGGCGTGCCGGTGCCCGGCGCGTAGGCCGGGTCGAGGCTGTCGATGTCGAAGCTGAGATAGGTCGGGCCGGCGCCCACGACGGCGCGGGCCTCGGCCGCCACCTCCGGCATTCCGCGGGCGGCCGCCTCCTCCATCGTGACGACGCGGATGCCCTGGGCGCAGGCCCAGTCGCGCTCGTCCGCCGCGTCCATGCTGCCGCGGATGCCGACCTGCACGCAGCGCCGCGGATCGAGCACGCCGTCCTCCACCGCCCGGCGGAACGGGGTGCCGTGGGTGAGCCGGGTGCCGCCGTACTGGTGGTCGTCGGTGTCGCTGTGGGCGTCGATGTGCACGAGCCCGAGCGGGCGCCCGCGCCCCAGCGCCCGGAGGATCGGATAGGTGACGAGGTGGTCGCCGCCGACGGAGAGCGGCACGATGCCGGCGCCGGCCAGCCCGAGCATGAACGCCTCGATCCGCCGGCAGGTCTCGGCGGCATCGACCGGGTTCACCGGCACGTCGCCGAGGTCGGCGCAGGCCGCCAGAGCATAGGGCGCGATCCCGCTGGCATGGTTGATCGCCCGCGTGCCGGTCGAGGCCTCGCGCACGCCCCGCGGCCCGAGGCGCGCGCCCGGCCGGTTCGTGGTCGCCCCGTCGAACGGGATGCCGACGAGGCCGATCTCGACGCCCTCGGCCGCGCCCGGATCGCGGCAGGGCAGCCGCATGAAGCTCGCCACGCCGGCAAAGCGCGGCGTCTCCATGCCGGACGCCGGACGGAACCTTGCGATACGGGCCGCGTCGGTCTCGTTCACCCTGTGCGCCACGCCGGTCCCCTCCCTGGATCGATCCGCGATCATCCGGGGCCGGCAGGGCGGGATCAAGCCGGCGCGGGTAAGCCGGTGCATCAAGGTGCGTTGACGACGCGGCGTCCCGTGGCTATAGAGCCGGCTCTGCCGAGGGCCCGTGCGGTTGCGCGCGTCGTCGACTTCGCCATTCGCCACACCCAGCGCAGACCGATCCGAGGCTCCCCGAGCTCGAAGGTCCCCGCCCTTTGATACGAGGATGCCCATGGCCAACACCGTGTCGGCCAAGAAAATGACCCGCAAGATCGCCAAGCGCACGGCGATCAACCGCTCGCGCCGCTCCCGGATGCGTACCTTCGTCCGCAAGGTCGAGGAGGCGATCGCTTCGGGCGTGCAGTCCGACGCCCTCACCGCGCTCCGCGCCGCCGAGCCGGAGATCATGCGGGCCGCCCAGAGCGGCATCGTTCACAAGAACAACGCCTCGCGCAAGGTCTCGCGCCTCGCCGCCCGCGTGAAGGCCCTGGCCGTCGCCGCCTAAGCGCGACCGCCGTCGGCGCCGCCGACGAACCATCGAACCCGTTACGAAAAAGCCCGGCCTTCGCGCCGGGCTTTTTCGTGTTCGCGTCGCACCCGCGATGTGGTTCTCGTTCGAGTCGTCCGCTCCCTTGCCTGTCGGCCACAGGGCTCGCCGATCCGCCGCGGGTTCCTCCTCCCATGGGGAGAAGGACAGGATGAGGTGCGTGACCCCTTAGGCTCAGGCGCGCAGCTCGTCCCAGCCCACGCCCCTGGCTCAGATCCGTTGCAGACGGCACCACGCGGTCATTCCGGGGCGCCGCAGGCGAGCCCGGAATCCAGAACCGCCGACGCCGCCAAATACAGCGCGACCTGCGGTTCTGGATCCCGGGCTCCGCTGCGCGGCCCCGGGATGACGGAGGTGCTGCCAGCGGGTTTCCGAAGAGCAAATCGCCTTCTGCGATGGTCCCGCCCGTAGAAGCGGGAAGAGGCGGAGACGGCGCCGACATGTCCGGCGACGGTGTCTGATCGGCGCCCGCGATTGCCCGCCAAAACCCCCGAACGCCCCGCCGATGTTCGCGCCATGTCCGCGCCCGCCCGGTGACGAAGCGTTAACCCATTTCCAAAAATCGATTTCGTTGCGGAGTCTTCGGGGCAGGTGTAGCTTAACAAAACCTCACCGCGCCTGAGCAAAGGCACAGCATCTCCCACATCACCCCGAATCGTTCGGCGAATCAAAGCGGTATCCGTCTTCGGCTCGACTCCGCTCGACTCGCTGCAGCGCCGATCAAGGCTTTCCCCGCAAGTCCCACTGTTAAAACTACCGTAGGTAATTGTTGATAGGCTCTCCCAATCGACCAGCAGCGTCGTCGGACGGGTTGACTCCCGCCGATTTTTGCGCCCCGCCCGTGTTCACGGGGTGTTCCAGTGTGCGTGCGTACGCGGCGTCGGCGGGTCTCCCGTCCTCGGTGCGAGGAGAGTGTCAGTGATGCATGTCGACGAGAGCGTGTCGGGCGGCGGCGGAAGCGGCGGAGCAAACGGGGTCGCGGAGGCTGCGGCGGCCTGGGGTCGCGTGAAGCGCCGCCTGCGGGCCGAGCTCGGCGAGGACGTGTTCGCGAGCTGGTTCGCGCGTCTGGAGCTGGATTGCGTCGTGGGCGGCACCGCCCGCCTCACCGTGCCGACCCGGTTCCTCAAAAGCTGGATCGAATCGCACTACCTCGATCGGGTGCTGAACACCTTCAAGGCCGAGGTCGAAGAGGTCGGCCGCATCGAGGTCGGCGTGCGCGGCACCACCGCCCCGGTCCGCCCGGTGGCGCCGGGCGCCCCGAAGCCCGGCCCGACCAGCGGTCCGCTGGCCCGTCTCCACGCCGCCGGCATGCCCGCGCCGATGCCGACGACGCCGGCCCCCGACA
>NZ_VRUX01000546.1:0-2817 GCF_008039885.1 Methylobacterium sp. WL103 | reverse complement strand
CTCGTTGGCGCCGTCGTCCGACATGCCGAGCCCGAGCACGCGCGCACCGCGGGAGACGATGAGCTGAAGCTCGTCGATGTCGTAGAACTCGAGCCGGATCGGGATGCCGAAGCGGTCGCGCAGCGGCGTCGTCAGCAGGCCGGCGCGGGTGGTGGCGCCCACCAGCGTGAACTTCGGCAGCTCGATCTTCACGGAGCGGGCGGCCGGCCCCTCGCCGATGATCAGGTCGAGCTGGTAATCCTCCATCGCGGGATAGAGGATCTCCTCCACAGCCGGGTTGAGACGGTGGATCTCGTCGATGAAGAGCACGTCGCGCTCTTCGAGGTTGGTGAGCTGGGCCGCGAGGTCTCCGGCCTTGGCGATCACCGGCCCCGACGTCGAGCGGAAGTTCACCCCGAGCTCGCGCGCGACGATCTGCGCCAGCGTGGTCTTGCCCAGGCCCGGCGGCCCGACGAACAGGACGTGGTCGAGCGCCTGGCCGGTCATCTTCGCGGCCTGGATGAAGACCTCCATGTTGGCGCGCGCCGCCCGCTGGCCGATGAACTCGGACAGGCTCAGCGGACGGATGGTCTGATCGACGTCGTCAGCCCGCTTCTCCGGGTCGAGGATCGCGCTGGTCAGGGGTTTCGGCTTACTCATGGAGCCTCGGCTGGGGATGCGATCCTCCTAACCCGCGGCCGGCGCGATGTCTAAGCGCGGCGGCCGCTCGCCAGGTCGTCCCCTCTTATCGCTTCCGACGGCGCCACCACGCGACGAGGTCGGCCCAGGTCGCCTCGATCCAGCGGGCGGACTTTTCGAGCGGCACCTTCAGCCCGGGCACGTCCTGCGCCAGCAGCGCGAGGCCGAGCGGAAGCATCCACAAGCCGAGCACCGGCAGGATCGAGAAGATCCCGCCGAGGATGAACAGCAGCGCGGCCCCGACCCGCAGCCACACCCGCGACGGCTCGCGCAGCCAGTCGACCATGCGCCGCAAGGGATCGGGCAGTTTCTCGGAGAGACGCGAGACGCGCGCGTCCCAATCGTCCGGTGTCGGTTCCATCACCCAGGAACGCACAAGGCGCGAAAACGACGACTCGTTTTTTGGTCAGCGCGGGCGGGACGGCGGGATTCCTCGCTGCTCGCCCATCGAAGCCTGCAAAAACGGACGCCCAATCAGTAGCCCAACGCCAACCCCGTGTTCCGCCGCGGGTCGTTCGCCCCGTAGAACCGGTTCGCGCCGACGGCCTTGCCGCCCAGCACCGGCGCGCCGATCAGGATCGTAGCGAGGTGGTTGGCCGGCTGCGAGCCGGCGAAGTGGTGGCCCATGCCCTCCAGGATCTTGCGGGTGTCCGGCGAGAGCGCGAACCGCTCCACGTTGGTCACGTCGGGCATCCACTGGTTGTGGATGCGGGGCGCGTCGGCGGCCTCCTGCACGTTCATGCCGTAATCGACGACGTTGAGGATGCTTTGCAGCACGACCGTCGGGATGCGGCTGCCGCCCGGCGTCCCGGTGACGAGGACCGGCTTGCCGTCCTTCGAGACGATGGTCGGGCTCATCGAGCTGAGCGGCGTCTTGCCAGGCGCGATGGCGTTGGCCTTGCCCTGCACCAGGCCGTAGATGTTGGGCACCCCGACCTTGGCGGTGAAGTCGTCCATCTCGTCGTTGAGCAGCACGCCGGTGCCCGGCACGGTGATGCGTGCGCCGAACCAGTCGTTGAGGGTGTAGGTCACCGACACGGCGTTTCCGGCGCCGTCGACGATCGAATAATGCGTCGTGTTGCTGCCCTCGTGCGGGGCGACGCCCGGCCTTAGCGCGCTCGACACCCCGGCCTTGGCCGGGTCGATCGCGGCGCGGATGGTGGCGGCGTAGGCCTTGTCGGTGAGGCGCCGCGTCGGGTTGTCGACGAAGTCTGGGTCGCCGAGGTAGCTGTTGCGGTCGACGTAGGCGTGGCGCATCGCCTCGATCTCGTAGTGGATCGCCTCCGCCGAGCCCCAGCCGAGTTCCCCGAGGGGATAGCCTTCGAGGATGTTCAGCATCTCGCAGATGACGACGCCGCCCGAGCTCGGCGGCGGCGCCGAGATCACGCGATAGCCGCGATAGTCGCATTCCACCGGCGCCATCTCGCGGGTGCGGTAGCGGTCGAGGTCGGCCTGGACGATGAGCCCCTTGCCGGCCTGGCTCGAGGCGACGATCGCGTCGCCGACGCGGCCCGCGTAGAAGCCCGCCGGACCTTGCTCGGCGATGGCGCGCAGCGTACCCGCGAGGTCCGGCTGCACCAGCTTTCCGCCCGCCTGGAACGACGCGCCCGCATCGAGGAAGATCGCGGCGGAGGTCGGGTCCTTGCGCAGGTCGGGGCTCGCGATCGCGAACATGTCGGCATCGCCCTGCTTGAGCACGAAGCCGCCCTCGGCGTAGGCGATGGCCGGGGCGATCAGGTCGGCCCGCGACATCGTCCCGTACTTCTCGCGCGCCGTCTCCAGGCCCGAGACGGTGCCGGGCACCGCGACGGCGAGCGGACCGCTGACGCTCAAGCCCTTGATGACGTTGCCGTCCTTGTCGAGGTACATGTCGCGGGTCGCGGCCAGCGGCGCCTTCTCGCGGAAGTCGAGGAAGGTCCGGCGCCCGTCGGCGAGCTGAACGGTCATGAAGCCGCCGCCGCCGAGGTTGCCAGCGGCCGGGTAGACCACCGCCAGCGCGTAGCCGACGGCGACCGCCGCATCAATGGCGTTGCCGCCGCGCTTCAGCACGTCGACGCCGACCTGCGTCGCGAGGTACTGGGCGGTGACGACCATGGCGTGCTCGGCGACCGCCGGTGCGACGGAGGCGGCGCTGGCGGG
>NZ_VRUX01000545.1:0-2828 GCF_008039885.1 Methylobacterium sp. WL103 | reverse complement strand
GCGCGAGCCAGCCGGCGTCGGGCGCCGGCATCAGCCGCACGCCTGAGTCGAGCCCGTCCGGCATCCCGTCGAGGGCGGCGAACAGGGTCGACGCGTGGCCCTCCACGCCGTAGCCGCGTGCCGCCAGGGGTTCGTCGAGCTCCGGGGCGAGGCTCACCACGCGGACGATCGCCGGCTGGCCGAGCGCCGCGTACGCACGCTCGCAGGCCGCGATCGCCGCGTCGGCCGGGCCGCGCGGTCCGGGGGTCGGGTTGAGCGAGTTCGTCCGCCGGGTCGGCCCGCCCGAGGCGCGCAGCAGCCACCCGTCCAGGAGGTGTTGACGTGACGCCGGGCATGCGACCAGGCAGGCCGCCTCCGCTCTCCAGGCGAGGTCGTCGTGCTGAGACATGGACCGTCCGCGGGTTCTACGGCCGGCGGGTCGTAGCACGGCGGTAGACCGATCCGAACCGCAAGACTTGCGCGATCGGTTGTATCGTTTGAGTTGGACTCGTATACAAATTGTTGCTCAAGGTTTCTGAAGAGCGGGAAGCATACTGGTAGGCCGATGAAGTTCGACGGCATCGACGATCGAGGGCAGGCGGTGGGGGACCTGCACGCCGCCCTCCAGGCGTCGGGCGTCGTCGGCACCTGGGACTGGAACCCGGTCTCGCAGCGCGTGCGCTACGATCCCGGCGCCGCCGAGCTGCTGGCGGGGGACGCCGCGCTGGCCGGCCGCGACCTCGAGTTCGCCGACGCCGTGGCCGGCATCCATCCCGACGACGTCCCCTGGATGACGCAGGAGGTGGAGCGCGCCATGCAGGCCGGCGGCCTGATGCTGGCGGAGTACCGGGCCGGGATGCTCTCCGGGCAGACGCGCTGGCTCCTGTGCCGCGGCCGGATCTTCCACGATCCGCGCGGGCGCCCCGTGCGCAGCACCGGCATCCTGATCGACATCACCGAGGTCCGGACCATGGACGCCGGCTACGTCGCGACCCCGTCGATCGGCGAGCCGGAGGCGCCGCTGGTGCGTGCCGCCGACCTCTGCATCGCGTTGCACGGGGTTGTCGGCGAGAGCGGATCCGAAGCGCTTCGCGGGATGACCGAGCGCCTGCTGCTTCAGATCGGCCGCGAGATCGCCCGGGCCGAGCGCGCGGCCGTGCCGCCGACCGCGCTGCATTGAGGGCCGGGGCCGCGCGGGCTTGACGGCGGCCGCGGGGTTGGCGATGCCGCGTCCTGCGGCACGCGTCCTGCCTGTGGGGCGGCGTGCCGCGACCAGGAGAGACCCGTGACCACCACGACCGCCAGCGACCAGCTGCTGCACCTCGTCTTCGGCGGCGAGCTGGAGGACATCGACGGGCTCCGGTTCAAGGATCTGGCCGGCCTCGACATCGTCGGCATCTTCCCCGACTACGCCTCGGCCAAGGTCGCGTGGCGCGCCAAGGCCCAGGCCACGGTCGACAGCGCGCAGACCCGCTACTTCGTCGTCCACCTCCACCGCCTGCTCGAGCCGTAGGCGTACGCCTGTGCAGGGGGCTGTGCAGCGGGCGGGCCCGGCCATTGTGACGGTTCGACCGCACTGGTAAGAGCCCGACCGACGCGGATGCCGGCGGGCCTGTCGATCGGCCGGCCGTTCCAGTCTTCAGGACGTGTCTCGGCCCGAGACCCCAGATGTTGAGCCCGCAGGCATGAAGTCTTCGATCAAGATCATCGCCGGCAATGCCAGCCGGCCCTTGGCGGAGGACATCGCCGGCTACCTCGAACTGCCGCTCGCCAAGTGCATGGTCCGGCGCTTCGCCGACATGGAGATCTTCGTCGAGATCCAGGAGAACGTGCGCGGCGAGGACGTGTTCATCGTCCAGTCGACCTCGTATCCGGCCAACGACCACCTGATGGAGCTGCTGATCATGATCGACGCCGCGCGTCGGTCCTCGGCGCGGCGCATCACGGCGGTGATCCCGTATTTCGGCTACGCCCGGCAGGACCGGCGCACCTCGGGCCGCACCCCGATCTCGGCCAAGCTCGTCTGCAACCTCATCACCGAGGCCGGCGCCGACCGCGTGCTGACGCTGGACCTCCATGCCGGCCAGATCCAGGGCTTCTTCGACATCCCCACCGACAACCTGTTCGCCGCGCCCGTGATGGTGCGCGACATCAAGGAGCGGCTGACCTCCACCGACCGCATGGTGGTCTCGCCCGACGTCGGCGGCGTGGTGCGCGCGCGTGCGGTCGCCAAGCGCATCGACGCGTCGCTGGCCATCGTCGACAAGCGCCGCGAGCGCGCCGGCGAATCCGAGGTGATGAACATCATCGGCGACGTGGAAGGCCGCTCCTGCATCCTCGTCGACGACATCGTCGATTCCGGCGGCACCCTGGTCAACGCGGCCGAGGCCCTGCTCAATGCCGGCGCCAAGGAGGTCTCGGCCTACATCACCCACGGGGTGCTCTCGGGCGGCGCGGTCTCGCGCATCGCCGCCTCGCGGATGAAGGAGCTGGTGATCACCGACTCGATCCAGCCGACCCAGGCCGTCAAGCTCGCCCGCAACATCCGCGTGGCGACCATCGCCCCGCTCTTGGGCGAGGCCATCGGCCGGACGGCGACGGAAGCCAGTGTGTCGAGCCTGTTCGACTGAGCGTCTTGGCCCGTCCAGGGCATCCGAACACAGCGTCCTGAAAAACCGCTCCGTCATTCCGGGGCTGCGCAGCAGAGCCCGGAATCCAGAGCCGCCGCGGGCTCCGAGGTGGAGCGTCCCGGCCCTTCGAGCCCGCGCGGCGCGTCTGGATTCCGGGCTCGCCCTCGGCGCCCCGGAATGACGGGGTTTGGGCTGTCTGGCGCAGCCCCCTACCCGTCC
>NZ_VRUX01000544.1:0-2839 GCF_008039885.1 Methylobacterium sp. WL103 | reverse complement strand
GAAGCGCGCATCCTCCAGCATCGCCTCGCGGAAGCTCGCCTGGCCGGCGACGATGCCGCGGAAATCCGTGCCGCTGAGGTCGGCCTCGCCGAGGTCGGCGGCCTCGGGCCCGACATCCTCTCGGGCAAGGTCCGCGGGCGGACGGTGGTCGAGGTCGGCTGAACCCGCGCGGCCTCGACTGGCCGCCCGCGGGTGATTGAGTCGGCGGCCGAACGGAACCGCGGCGCAAGCTCGGGCATTCTTGCCGCATGAGCATTGCATTCGTTCGCGAGAAGGAGGGCGGGGAAGCCTTCGAGGACCTCCCCGACCGCCCGATCTCCCCCCACACCAACTTCGTCACCCCGGCCGGGCTCGAGCAGATCGAGAAGGAGGTCGCGCGCCTCCAGGCGGAGCAGGCCAAGCTCACGCCCGACGACAAGGCCGACACCGCCCGCGTCACGCGCGACCTGCGCTACTGGACGACGCGGCTCGGCACGGCCCAGCTCGTCGAGGCGGTCGAGGGCGACACGGTGCATTTCGGCTCGACGGTGACGGTCCAGCGCGAGGACGACGCCCGCCAGACCTTCCACATCGTCGGCGAGGACGAGGCGGACCCGGCCAAGGGCTCGATCGCCTACGTCGCCCCGCTCGCCCGGGCGATCACCGGCAAGGGCGTCGGCGACGTCGTCGAAGTGAACGGGCAAGAGGTCGAGATTTTGGAGATCAAGGCCGGTTGAGCACAGGCTCGCGCGCCCGGCGCTCGGGCGATGGCCGCCCTTCCAGCATCGGGCGCAACGCCACGACCGCGTCGCCGACGAAGTCCATGAAGGCCCGGACGCGCACCGAGTGGCGCAGGTCCGGGTGGGTCAGCATCCACAGGCTGTCGGCGAAGGGCGGCTCGGCCGACCCGAGGCGGCGCAAGGCCGGCCGCGCGTCGGCGCTGAGGCAGGGCAAAAGCCCGATCCCGATGCCGGCCTCCACCGCTTCGCACAGTCCGGTCACCGTGTTGAGACGAAGGGCGATGCGCTCCGGGTCGCCGTGCTCGGCGACGAAGCGCAGGAACCGCCCGTCGCCGACCGCCTCCGAAAGCGTCACCCAATCCGCCCGGCGCGGGTCCGCTTCCGCCCGGTCGGCGCGGCCGTAGAGCGCCCAGCCGAGGGTCGCGAGGCGGCGCCCGAACAGGTTGGGCGACGGGTCGTTGCTGGCGCGCACCGCCACGTCCGCGTCGCGGCGCGAGAGGTTCAGCGCGTCGTCGGACACCACCACGTCGAGGTGGATGCCCGGGCGGTGCGCGCGGAACGCGGCGAAGATCGGCATCAGCAGGTCGGTGACGAGGCCCGACGGCGCGGTGACCCGGAGCTGGCCGGTGGGTTCGGAGGCGCGCCCGGCGACCTCGCGCGCGAACTGCGACGCGGTCTCCTCCATGGCGCCGGCCGCCGCGACCATCGCGGTCCCGGCCTGCGTCGCCGCGTAGCCGGTGCGCGAGCGCTCGAACAGTCGGGTGCCGAGCGCCGCCTCGATCGCCGTCAGGCGCCGGAACGCCGTCGAGTGGTTGATGCCGAGCCGCGTGGCGGCCGCCGTCAGCCCGCCGTGGTCGGCGATGGCCTTGACCAGGCGGAAGTCGTCCCAGGGCGTCGCCATCCGTAAACCTTGCACGCATGCAAGATCGTTCTTGCAGATTGGGGCATTTGCGCAAGGCCCGGCCGGGACGATCTTGCGGCCAGCGCGAGGCGGCCGCCGATCCCGGCCCGGCCGCCCGGCCCTGCGAACGGAAGCCGACGATGACCAAGATCCTGGTGCTGTACTATTCCTCCTGGGGCCACGTGGAGACGCTTGCCCACGCCGCCGCCGAGGGCGCCCGCGAGGCCGGCGCCGAGGTGCACGTGAAGCGCGTGCCCGAGCTGGTGCCGGAAGAGGTCGCGCGGCAGTCGCACTACAAGCTCGACCAGTCATCCCCGATCGCCCAGCCCGACGAGCTCGCCGACTACGACGCGATCATCTTCGGGACGCCGACCCGCTACGGCAACATGGCCGCGCAGATGAAGCAGTTCATCGACCAGACCGGTGCCCTCTGGGCGAAGGGCGCGCTGGTCGGCAAGGTCGGCTCGGTGTTCACCTCCACCGCCACGCAGCATGGCGGGCAGGAGACGACGATCACCAGCTTCCACACCGTGCTGCTGCACCACGGCATGGTGATCGTCGGGTTGCCCTACGCGTTCCAGGGGATGAACGACGTCGGCACGGTGGCGGGCGGCACGCCCTACGGCGCCAGCACGATCGCGGGCGGCGACGGATCGCGCCGGCCGAGCGCGGTGGAACTCGACGGAGCGAAGTTCCAGGGCCGGCACGTGGCCGGGATCGCCGCCAAGCTCGCGGGCTGATCCGCGCCGGCGGCTCCGGCCATCGCGCCGAGGCCGCCTGAGGACGGCGCGCAAGAAAAAAGGCTCGGATTGCTCCGAGCCTGAAAGGGAAAAGGCCATTGGGGGCTGAACTGACCTTCGTGGATGGGAAACACCCCGCCCACGCATCGGTTCCGCGAGGCGCAACAATTATTTCAGCGCGGCGCCGCGGCCCGTCCGAGCCGGTCGAGGATCGCCTCGCCGAGGCCGTCCGCGGGGATCGGCGACACCGCGATCGTCGTCGCGCCGGAGGCGTCGAGGGCGCGCAAAGCCGCGAACAGCCGGGCGGCGGCTTCCGCGAGATCGCCGCGCGGGCTGAGGTTCAGCACGGCCCGCGCCTGCGCGATCCCGGCGGGCCGCGAGGCTCCGAACAGCAGCACCGCCTCGTCGGGCTCGATCGCCGTCGCATCGAGGCGCAGGCGCGCGCGCGGGGCGTAGTGCGAGGCGAGAAGCCCCGGGCC
>NZ_VRUX01000543.1:0-2865 GCF_008039885.1 Methylobacterium sp. WL103 | reverse complement strand
CCGGCCGGCGCGCCTGTGGCGACCGCGGCGCGTGCTGGTGACGCCGGCTGCCCTGGAGCACACGCACGGACGGGCGATGCTCGCCCGCGCGGAGGCGCAGGGCATCCCAGTCGAACGCCTGGCCGCCAACCGCCTCACCGGCCTGCGCCACGCCGACCCGCGCCGGGCCTACGTCGAGGCGAAGGCGACGCTCGCCCTCGTCGTGGCGCCGCCGACCAAGCTCCGGCTGCAGCCGATCCCGCCCTCGGCCGACTGGCGCTTCGACCTGGCCGAGGGCTGCCCGGCCCATTGCCAGTACTGCTACCTCGCCGGCTCGCTCTCCGGGCCGCCGGTGACGCGCGCCTACGCCAACCTCGACGCGATCCTCCGGAATCTCGAAGCTTACCTCGGCCAGGGCGCGGTCACCTCCGCCCAGGCCGAGCGGGCGCAGGAGGGCACCACCTTCGAGGCCTCGTGCTACACCGATCCGCTGGGCATTGAGCACCTCACCGGGTCGCTCTCGGCGGCGATCCGGCATTTCGGCGCCTGGGAGGCGCCGGTGCAATTGCGCTTCACCACCAAGTTCGCCGCCGTCGAGCCGCTGCTCGACCTTCCGCACCGCCGCCGCACCCGCATCCGGTTCTCGGTCAACGCCCGCGCCGCCACGCGCTACGAGGGCGGCACCGCGAGCCTCGACGCCCGGCTCGGGGCGATGCGGGCGGTGGCGCTGGCGGGCTATCCCGTCGGCCTCACCATCGCGCCGATCCTGCCGGTGCCGGACTGGGAGGCGGGCTACGCCGCGCTGATCCGCGAGGCGGCCGAGGCTTTGGCGGACGTGCCCGACCTCGACCTGACCGCCGAGCTGATCACCCACCGCTTCACGCCGGGCTCGAAGCAGGTGCTGCAGGGCTGGTATCCGGGCTCCGACCTGCCGCTCGACGAGGCCGGGCGCACGAAGAAGCTCACCAAGTTCGGCTCTGTGAAGTACGTCTTCCCCAAAGACGTGATGGGCGCGATGCGCGCCACCCTGTTCGCTGCGCTCGCCCGCGACCTGCCCGCCGCGCGAATCCTCTACTGGACCTGACCGCGCCCCGCGCCATCTTCGTTCGGCCGCGACCGAGAGCCCGCATGCCCGATACGCCGACACGAAACACCGGGGAGCCGGGCGCCGACGCGGCGCCGCTGATCCTGACGCTCGCCTTCGATGCGGGGACGTTCGCGCGGTTCGACGGCCTGCGCCGGCGCCACTTCCCGAAGGCGCTGAACCACATTCCGGCCCATGCCACGCTGTTCCACAACCTGCCGGGCGCGGCCGAGCCCGGGGTGCGCGAGACGATCGCGATGCTCGCCCGCACCGTGCCGCCGCCGGTGGTCGCGGTGACGGGCCTGCGCTTCACAGGCCGCGGGGTCGCCTACGTGCTCGAATCCGAGGCGCTGTCGGCGTTTCGCGCACGCCTGGCCAAGACCTTCGAGGCGCACCTCACGGCGCAGGACAAGCAGGGCTGGCGCCCGCACGTCACCGTGCAGAACAAGGTCGATCCCGAGACCGCCCGCGCGCTCCACGCCGCCCTCGCCGACGACTTCGCGCCGTTCCACTTCACCGCGCCGGCGACGCGGCTCTGGCGCTATCTCGGCGGCCCGTGGGCCGAGCGGGCGCAGTTCGCGTTCGGTGAGAACGCGTGAGCGGGATGTCGCCGATGCGTGCGCCCACCTTCGTCCGCCGCATCCCCTTCCTCTCCCACGCCACCTCCGTCTGGCTCCGGCTGCGCCTCAACGAGGTCGGGCCGCTGCTGGCGCTGATCTGCGTCAGCGGGCTCGGCTACGCGTTCTTCGCGCTCGCCCACGAGGTCGGCGAGGGCTCCACCGAGGCGCTCGACCGCCGGATCCTGCTGGCCCTGCGCAACCCCGCCGACCTCTCCGATCCGATCGGGCCGCCCTGGCTCGAAGAGACGATGCGCGACATCACCGGGCTCGGCAGCGTCTTCACCATCGTCCTCCTCACCGTGGCGGTGGCGGCCTACCTCGCCCTGTCGGGCAAGCGCCGGGTCGGCCTGTTCGTGGTCGGCGCGGTCGGCGGCGGCGAATTGGTCTCGACGGTGCTGAAGCTGTTCTATCACCGCCCGCGGCCGGACCTGGTGCCGCACGGCATGGACGTGTTCACCGCGAGTTTCCCAAGCGGGCACGCCATGATGTCGGCGATCGCCTACCTGACCCTGGCGACGCTGATCGCGCGGATCGACCGCCACCGCCGGGTCAAGGCGCTGGTGCTGGCGCTGGGCGTCGCCATGACCCTGCTGGTCGGGATCAGCCGGATCTATCTCGGCGTCCACTGGCCGAGCGACGTGCTGGCCGGCTGGTGCATCGGCGCCGCCTGGGCGGCTCTCTGCTGGTTCGTGGCGCTCCAGCTTCAGCGCAGCGGCGGCGTCGAGGCCCCCGACCCGCCCCCGCCCGAGTGACGCGCCGGCTGCGGCCAGGCGTTAAGCTTAACGAATGGTTACGCCTGACTCTAGGAAGCCTTTCATGCTTGGCTGCATTATCAAAGTAGCAACCTGAGATGGGAAACACGCCTGTGACCTTGACGACGCCCCCGATCGAGCGCCGCCAAAGTGATCGCCGTCGCGCCTGCTACGGCGGCACCCTGCGCATCGCGGCCTTCCTCCCCGAAGTCGAATGCCGCCTGCGGGATCATTCGCTCACCGGCGTCCGCATCGTGATCGCGGAGGACGTGGTTCTGCCGCGCGTCATCGACCTCACGGTGGCCTGCCGCGATCAGACCCGCCGCGCCGAGATCGTCTGGCGCAGCGGCACCCAGGCCGGCCTCGCCTTCCTCGAAGGACCGCCGCGCGAGGTCGCGACGGAGGTCGACGCGCGCGCCGCCTGGAACGC
>NZ_VRUX01000542.1:0-2874 GCF_008039885.1 Methylobacterium sp. WL103 | reverse complement strand
CCGACGCCTTCCGCGCCGGGCGCCCGGACCGGGCCGGCGCCGAGCCCTACTGCATCGTCATCCCGCCGCCGAACGTGACGGGATCGCTGCATATCGGCCACGCGCTCAACAACACCCTGCAGGACATCCTCGCCCGCTTCGAGCGGATGCGCGGCCGCGACGTGCTGTGGCAGCCGGGCATGGACCATGCCGGCATCGCCACGCAGATGGTGGTCGAGCGCCGGATGGCGGAGGCGCAGGAGCCCGGCCGCCGCGAGATCGGCCGCGCGGCCTTCCTCGACAAGGTCTGGGCCTGGAAGGCGGAAGCGGGCGGCGCCATCGTCTCGCAGCTCAAGCGGCTCGGCGCCTCCTGCGACTGGTCGCGCGAGCGCTTCACCATGGGCGAGCGCGGGGCGCCGGACGAGCAGATGGTCCGCGCGGTCACGAAGGTCTTCGTCGACCTGCATGCCCAGGGGCTGATCTACCGCGACAAGCGCCTCGTGAACTGGGACCCGAAGTTCCAGACCGCGATCTCGGACCTCGAGGTCCAGCAGGTCGAGGTGAAGGGCCACCTCTGGCACTTCGACTATCCGGTGGTGGACGAGGCCGGCGCCGAGACCGGGGCGATCATCACCGTCGCGACGACGCGCCCCGAGACGATGCTCGGCGACACGGCGGTGGCGGTCCACCCGGAGGACGAGCGCTACACCGCGCTCGTCGGCAGCTACGTGCGCCTGCCGCTGGTCGGCCGCCTGATCCCGATCGTCGCCGACGACTACTCGGACCCGGAGAAGGGCACCGGCGCGGTCAAGATCACGCCCGCGCACGACTTCAACGACTTCGAGGTCGGCCGCCGCCACGGCTGCCGCCCGATCAACATCCTGGACAGCGAGGCGCGGATCGCGCTCGACGGCAACGCCGACTTCCTGGCCGACGCGAACCCGGATGCGGAGGCGCTGGCCCTCCACGGCCTCGACCGGTTCGCGGCCCGCAAGGCCGTGGTCGCGCTGATGGAAGCGGCAGGGCGCCTTCGGGAGATCGAGGCCAACACCCATGCCGTCCCACACGGCGACCGCTCGGGGGTGGTGATCGAGCCCTACCTCACCGACCAGTGGTACGTGAACGTGAAGCCGCTGGCCGAGCGCGCGCTGCAGGCGGTGCGCGACGGGCGCACCCGCTTCGTGCCGGAGAATTCGGAGAAGACGTTCTTCCAGTGGCTCGAGAACATCGAGCCGTGGTGCATCTCGCGCCAGCTCTGGTGGGGGCACCAGATCCCGGTCTGGTACGATGCGGATGGCGGCGTCTACGTCGCCGGCACCGAGGCCGAGGCGCAGGCACAGGCCGCGGAGAAGCAGGGCCGCGCGGTCGATCTCGTCCGCGACGAGGACGTCCTCGACACCTGGTTCTCCTCCGCCCTGTGGCCGTTCTCGACGCTCGGCTGGCCGGAGAAGACCGCGGAACTCGCGCGCTACTACCCGACCAACACGCTCGTCACCGGCAAGGACATCCTGTTCTTCTGGGTCGCGCGGATGATGATGCTCGGCCTGCACGTCACCGACGACGTGCCGTTCGACACGGTCTACCTGCACACGCTGGTGCGCGACGCCTCCGGCGCCAAGATGTCGAAGTCGAAGGGCAACGTCGTCGACCCGCTCGGGCTGATCGACCAGTACGGCGCCGACGCCTTGCGCTTCACCCTGACGGCGCTCGCCGCGCAGGGGCGGGACATCAAGCTCAGCCCGGCCCGCGTCGAGGGCTACCGCAACTTCGCGACCAAGCTCTGGAACGCCGCGCGCTTCGCCGAGATGAACGGCTGCGCCCTCGATCCCGCCTTCGACCCGAAGGCGGTGCGGGAGCCGCTGAACCGCTGGGCGCTCGGCGAGGCGGCGCGCGCGGTCGCCGAGGTCACGGCAGCCCTGGAGGCCTACCGCTTCAACGACGCGGCGGCCGCGGCCTACCGCTTCGTCTGGAACATCTTCTGCGACTGGACGATCGAACTCGCCAAGCCCGTGCTGCAGGGCGAGGGCGTCGAGGCCGGGCTGAAGGCGGAGACGCAAGCCACCATCGCCTTCATCATCGACCAGATCGCCAAGCTCCTGCATCCGTTCATGCCGTTCCTCACCGAGGAGCTGTGGGCGATCAAGGGCGAGGCGATCGCCAACCGCGGCCTGCTCACGCTCCAGTCCTGGCCCGACCTGTCGGGGCTGGCGGATGCCGAGGCCGAGGCCGAGATCGGCTTCGTCGTCGACCTCGTCTCCGAGGTGCGCTCGGCCCGCTCCGAGACCGGGGTGCCCGCGGGCGCCCAGGTCCCGCTGGTGATCGTCGGCGCCGACGCAGGCGTGCGCGTGCGCGTCGGCGCCTGGCACGACACGCTGGTGCGGCTCGCCCGCCTGTCCGAGATCGGCTTCGCCGACGCCGCCCCGCGGAACGCGGTGCAGCTCCTCGTGCGCGGCAGCGTGGCGGCACTGCCGCTGGAAGGGATCGTCGACCTCGGCGCCGAGGTGGCGCGCCTGAAGAAGGAGGCCGCCAAGGCCGAGGGCGAGATCCGGAAGCTCGACGGCAAGCTCGGCAACGCCGACTTCGTGGCGCGCGCCCCCGAAGAGGTCATCGAGGAGAGCCGCGAGCGGCGCGAGGCCGAGGCCGAGCGGCTGGCCAAGCTCCAGGAGGCGCTAACGCGGTTGAGCGACCAAGCCGCTTGATCCTGCGCCGGCTGGCGAAGGGGCTCGCCGGCGCCGTCGGATCGCTCGTCGGATTGTTCGTCCTCGCCGTGATCCTCACGGCGCGGCCGGGCGACCCGGCGCTGTATCCGCCAAAGGCGGGGGCGCAGGTGATTTACGTGGTCAGCCACGGTTGGCACAGCGGCGTCGCGCTGCCGACCGCGGCGCTGACCGGGCC
>NZ_VRUX01000541.1:0-2887 GCF_008039885.1 Methylobacterium sp. WL103 | reverse complement strand
CCTTCGCCCGGTTCCGCCGCTCAGCGCGAACGGTCGCCGCCGCTCTGATTGCTCCAAGGCATGCTAGCCGTCTTCTCCTGCCTGCTGTGGGGTCGCCCGCGCGCCCACGGTTCGAACCGCACACGCGGCCCGCGACCGTGTCCAAACCTGCCCGGATGAGGCAGCCACCGGAACGAGCGGAGGCCTACGCACCTGCGAGGGACCGTCGCCTGCTGTCAAGGCAGGCAGGTGGGCATCGCCGCCCCCTTTGGCAACCGCGACCCGACGCCCCTGCGCATCCGTGCGAAATCGTGGTTTTCACGGGATGCGTTCGAGGTCCACGAACGTGTAGGCGTGCTCGTCGTGCGGGCCGGCCGGATGGGCCTCGCGGAAGGTCTCGCGATACACGCTCCGGTCGAAGTCCGGGAAGCGTACGTCGCCCTCGGGACTCGCCGCCACCTCGGTCAGCCGCAGCGCGTCGGCGTGGGGCAGCGCGAGCCGGTAGATCTCGGCGCCGCCGACCACCATCAGTTCCTCGGCCGAGGCCGCCGCCAGCGCCTGCGCCCAATCGTGGACCGTCTCGACGCCCTCGGCCGCGAAGCCGCTGTCGCGGGTCAGCACCAGCGTGCGCCGCCCGGGCAGCGGGCGGCCGATCGAGGCGTAGGTCTTGCGGCCCATCAGCATCGGCTTGCCCATGGTGACGGCCTTGAACCGCTTGAGGTCCCCGCGCAGGTGCCACGCGAGCCCGTTGTCCCGGCCGATCACGCCGTTCTCGGCCAGGGCCACGACGAGGATGATCCGCGGCCGCGCGCCGGCGATCGAAGCGGGCATCAGACAGCCACCGGTGCGCGGATCGCGGGATGGGGGTCGTAGCCCTCGATCGCGATGTCCTCGTAGCGGAAGGCGAACAGGTCGCGGATCTCGGGGTTGAGGCGGAGCGTCGGCAGCGGGCGCGGCGCGCGGGCGAGTTGGAGGCGCGCCTGGTCGAGGTGGTTTCGGTAGAGGTGCGCGTCACCGAAGCTGTGGACGAAGTCGCCGGGCCGGAGCCCCGTCACCTGCGCGATCATCGCGGTGAGGAGCGCGTAGCTCGCGATGTTGAACGGCACGCCGAGGAAGGCGTCGGCCGAGCGCTGGTAGAGCTGGCACGAGAGGCGCCCGTCCGCGACGTAGAACTGGAACAGGCAGTGGCAGGGCGCCAGCGCCATCCGGTCGAGGTCGGCCGGATTCCAGGCCGAGACGACGAGGCGGCGCGAATCGGGGTTGCGGCGGATCTCCTCGACGACCCAGGCGATCTGGTCGACGGTGCCGCCGCCGGGCTTCTCCCAGGAGCGCCACTGCTTGCCGTAGACCGGGCCGAGGTCGCCCGCGGCGTCGGCCCACTCGTCCCAGATCGTCACCCCGTTGGCGCGCAGCGCGGCGACGTTGGTGTCCCCGGTCAGGAACCACAGCAGCTCGTGGACGATCGAGCGCAGGTGCAGCTGCTTCGTCGTGACCAGCGGAAAGCCACGATCGAGATCGAACCGCATCTGGTGCCCGAACACCGAGAGGGTGCCCGTGCCGGTGCGGTCTTCCTTGGCGCAGCCCTCGTCGAGGATGCGGGTGAGCAGGCTGTGATACGCGTCCATCGGCGACCTTCCTGCCCGCCTTCGCGCGTGTTGCCAAGCATGCTCTCCCGAGATCGGCATTCGGGCGGAGCCCGACATGGGACTGGATGGCGCGGTCCGACCTGCTATCTCTTCGCCCATGACTTCACTGGCGTCCGTCCCCCGTCCGCGCGACCAGATCCAGGGCGCGCGTCCGCCCTCCGTCGAGCGGCTCCTCGGGCATCAGGTTGCTGCCAGTCTGATCGAGACCTTCGGGCGGACCGCCGTCCGAGACGCCGTCCGCGAAGACTTGGCGGCGATCCGCGCCCGCGCCGAGGGCGTCCCGGACGAGGCCGCGATCCTCGCCGCCGTCGAGGGGCGCCTGTCTGAGCTGTCGCGCGCTTCGCTGCGCCCGGTCTTCAACCTCACCGGCACGGTGCTGCACACCAACCTCGGCCGCGCCCTGCTGCCGCCGGAGGCGGCCGAAGCGGTGTCCGCAGTGATGACCGGGGCTGCCAACCTCGAATTCGACCTTGCCACCGGCGAGCGCGGCGAGCGCGACGACCACGTCGAGGCGCTGATCTGCCGGCTGACCGGGGCTGAGGCGGCGATCGTCGTCAACAACAACGCGGCCGCCGTCTTCCTCGTCCTCAACGCCCTGGCGATGCGCAAGGAGGTGGTGGTCTCCCGCGGCGAACTGGTGGAGATCGGCGGCTCGTTCCGCGTCCCCGACGTGATGGCGCGGGCCGGCTGCCGCCTGCGCGAGGTCGGCACCACCAACCGTACGCACCTGCACGACTTCGACGAGGCGCTTGGCCCGCGAACCGGCCTGGTGATGCGGGTGCACCCGAGCAACTACGAGATCCGCGGGTTCACGGCGCAGGCCCGGGAGGACGAACTCGGCGCGCTCTGCCGCGCCCGCGGCGTGCCGCTGGCCGTCGATCTCGGCAGCGGCAGCCTGGTGGATCTTGCGGCCCACGGCCTGCCGCCGGAGCCGACCGTGCGGGCAGCGCTGGCGCATGCCGACCTCGTCACCTTCAGCGGCGACAAGCTCCTCGGTGCGGTCCAGTGCGGGATCGTCGCCGGGCGGACGGACCTGTTGCGGAAGATCCGCAAGAGCCCGCTCAAGCGGGCGCTGCGCGTCGACAAGATGACCTACGCCGCGCTCGAAGCGACGCTGCGGCTCTACCTGAACCCCGAACGGCTCGCCGAGCGCTTGCCGACTCTGCGGCTGCTGACCCGGAAAGCCGAGGCGATCGACGCGCAGGCGCGCCGCCTTGCGCCGGAGGTGGCGCGCCGCCGCTCGGATCGCCTCGGCTTTCCGG
>NZ_VRUX01000540.1:0-2892 GCF_008039885.1 Methylobacterium sp. WL103 | reverse complement strand
GCGCGCGCGCGGGGCCTGCGATGCACGAGAGCGTCAGGGCGGCGGCCAAGGTGGCGGCGAAGAAACGTCCGATCACGGGATGCGCTGTCACGAGGGGGCGGTCTCCGGTCCGTCGGCCCGTCGCCGGGCCATCCCAGCCTGCTTAGGACGGACCGCGCCGCCACGCCAACCCGGCGTGTCCGCGCAGACCCCGCCGCACCGGCGACAACCCTGCGGCCCGCCGCGCGTTGGGGCCGACAGCACAGGAAGACCGATGCCGACGATCCGCCACGACACCCTCCCGTTGAACGGCCTCGACCTGCACGTCGCGCAGGTGGGCAGCGGGCCGCCGCTGCTGCTGCTTCACGGTTGGCCGGAATTCTGGCTGACCTGGGAGCCGGTGATGGCGCGGCTTTCCGAGCGCTTCACCTGCATCGCGCCGGACCTCCGCGGCTTCGGCCGGACCGGCAAGCCCGATGCCGGCCCCAACGACAAGGTCGGCCCCAAGGCCCACGTGCAGGACATGCTCGCGCTCCTCGACGCCCTCGGACTCGATCGCGTCGGCGTGGTCTCGCACGACGTCGGCGCCTACGTCGCGCAGGGGCTGGCGCACGCCGCGCCCGAGCGGATGGATGGCCTGTTCTTCTTCGACTGCCCGTATGGCGGCATCGGTCCGCGCCTGGGCGCGCCCGAGAACCTGCGCGAGATCTGGTACCAGTCCTTCCACCTGATGCCCTACGCGGCCGACCTCGTCGGCTCGTCGCGGGAGGCGTGTAACACCTATGTCGGCGGCATCCTGCGGCACTGGTCGGGTCCGAACCCGCACGCCTTCGACGACGTGATCGAGGATTTCGTCGACAACTTCCTCCAGCCCGGCAACCTGCAGGGCGGGTTCGACTGGTATCTCAGCCAGAACGCGAGCCGGATCGCGATGATCCGCGGCGAGGCGCCTGTGCCGAAACCCATCGCGGTGCCGACCTGCATCCGCTGGGGCGACTCCTCGCCGCTCTTTCCCTACGCCTGGACCGACCGCCTGCCGGAATACTTTTCCAACCTCGACCTTGCGCCGTTTCCAGGCGCCGCGCACTTCCCGCACCGCGAGAAGCCGGATGCGGCGGCGGCCGAGATCGGGAATTTTTTCAACAGACGATGATATGTAAAATTATTAAATAAGCTGATAAATAAATATCTAGCTTTCGTGGTAAAATGGGCTCTGGTTTTCCTCGAAAAGGGTTATCAATAAATTGCTGCTGGTGGAAAATTTCTGATAGGCAATTTTAAGCTTCATTTCGTCCTTGAAGTGACCCTTAGTCAAATCTAGGAAATTTTCTATACATAGCCAAAGTATGTTGACTTGGTCGCTCATTATTCTCGAAACATGACCTGCTTTCAGAAAAATTAGCTCTTCGGCCGGTCGAGTAGCTCGATCATGCATGAGGTCCATGGCAAACTTATCCGCATGTATTAGATGGCTACTAGATCCGTACATATGCAAAAGAGACTTTATGCCTTTTAGTGGTTTTCCCTTTAGCGATCTTGCCTCAAGAACCGAAATAATTTCAGTGAAAGACCATTTTTTCTCAAGCCGCTTTCGAGAATGTTTATTTCCTTCACTCTCAAGGTCGAATATTTTTCCATTTTGGAGTGCTCGTAAAATTTTCGAGGAAACACCTTCTCCAAGGGCTTCCTCAGCATACGAAGCTCGCACCGCATTTTTTCGATCGCTGATTGGGCCTAATTCGTCCCAGAATTCATTTACTAAAGTTGGCCGCTCCTCATCATCGACAGAACAAATGTAGATAATTTTTGCTGCAGTTTCGTAGAATGACCGTAGTATTATTTCAGCATCCCAATCGTATCCACCGCCGATCAAGAAAGATATGGTCTGGCTTCGTGAAAAAATATACGAAAAAAGATGGCTTAATGTTGCAACAATCTTGCTTTCGCGATCCTCTGCCACCTCAAAGAGGTGCACAGCTTCATCGCGCAGTAAGGACATCACAAAGAGATTGTGTTCTTGAAGCTCCCTGATGTTTTGTTTGAGATTAGGCATATTTGATGGAATCTAGATGGAAAAGCCAAACTAAAGGGCTACTTGCCCTATGAGATCAAGCCGCCCGCCCGTGTCGGCCTTCCACCAGCCACATCGCCAGCACGGCCGCGGCCAGCAGCGCCAGGGCCGCGAGCCCAAGCGCCAGGGGATAGACCTCGACGCCGCGGATGACGGCGCTGTCGCTCGGGCGGAAGCCGATCCAGTCGGCGCCCGAGAGGCGGCCGCCGCGCACGCTCTGGAGGCGCGGCACCTGGACGGCGCCGGACGCGTCCGCGACGCGGCGGATCGAGCCGCCGGAGGCGTCGGCGACCGGCTTCAGGCGATCGGTGTCGCTGAACACGTCGGCGAGCTCGCGCGGGTTCGGCGGGCCGACGCTGACGAAGGCGGCGAGTGTGCCCGCGCGCAAGGTGTGCAGGCCGAGCTCGGTCGCCTCGAAGGTCGCGCCGAACAGGCCGGGCTCGGACGGCTTCAGGGTGAGCGTGCTGGTCTTGCCGGTCGGGCTCGTGACGACGACCGGATCGGTCGCCTCCGCCATGGTCTGGCGCTCGACGCGGACCTCGCGACCGCGGCCGGTCATCTGCGCGCGCAAAGCCTCCTCTTCCAGCGCCGGCTCCTTCATCAGCCAATGCGCGAGGCGGCGCAGCAGGTCGAGATAGGGACCGCCGTCCTGGTAGCCGCGCGCCCACAGCCAGGTGTGGTCGGACAGCATGAGTGCCACGCGGCCCTTCTCCTCGCGGGAGAGGGCGAGCAGCGGCAGGTTCTCGGCGCCCGACAGCAGCGGCTGGTTCCCGGCCCGCGTCTGCGCCGCGACGATGCGGAGCCAGTCGCCCCAGGCCGGCGGCGTCGCGTCTCCGCCGGGC
>NZ_VRUX01000053.1:0-15117 GCF_008039885.1 Methylobacterium sp. WL103 | reverse complement strand
GCGGCGGGGCGCGAGCGGCCGCGCCTCGGGCAATCCCTCGCTCGGCCGTGGCACGATCGGCTGGGCCCCGGGCATCGGCGCCGAGACCGGGTCGCCCTCGGGGGGGCGGGCGATCTCGTTCATCGCGGGATGCTCCACAGAGGGTTCGCGGGATGCGCGTCGCGGCCCCCTCTCCCATCGGGAGAGGGTTGGGGTGAGGGGCGTGACCTCTCCGGTGCGTTCTCATCCCTCACCCTGTCCCTCTCCCGCCCGGGAGAGGGGACCCGCGATCCGATCCGAAGGCTCGGAGGGAGGTGTGAGCCTGCGCGACCGGCGATGCGCGTGCGAATGCCGCTCAGCCGTCGATCCGCACGGCGGTGCCGTCGATCTCGTTGGGGCGGACGCCGCCGTTGCGCTCCATCCAGCGGCGGAGCAGGCGGACGTTGCGGCGGTTGGCCTTGAAGGCCGCGTCGAACAGGTCGCCGGCGAGCGGCACGATGCCGATCGCGCCGTCGAAGGCGACGTTGAGCGCCATCCGGGCGATCAGCCAGCGCGGCGCGCCGATGCGGCGGGCCTCCGCGACGATGTAGGACGAGATCACCATGCCGGCGATGTCGCCGACGATCGGCACGAGCCCGATCACCGCCTCTAACCCGACCCGCCGGTTGATGCCGGGGATCAGGAAGGCGGAATCGAGCAGGTGCGCCAGCGCCTCGAGCCGGGCGAGCGTCGCCTCGCGGCTCTGGTCGCCGACGCGCAGCGTCGTTCCCGCACGCCAGCTCTGGGAGAAGGTCTGCGAGGAATCCATCGGGGGAGTCCGGTGAGCGGGGGGGGCCATCCGCGAAGATGTGGCGCCGCGACCCGGTTCCGGCAAGGATGTGGGCGGATGCCCGGCCCAGCTCCCTCACGCGGCCACCCGCCGGACCCCGGAGAGGCGGTCGAGCGCCGTGTCGAGCGTCGCGTCGGCCTTGGCGAAGCAGAGCCTCACGAGGTGGCGCACCGCCGCGTCAGGATAGAACGCGCTTACCGGGATCGCCGCGATGCGATGGTCACGCACCAACGCCTCGCAGAAGGCGACGTCGTCCGCAGGCACTCGCCCTGATTGTCCGAGCTCGGTGATGTCGACGTTGAGGAACCACGTCGCCTGCGCCGGCAGCACCGTGAAGCCGAGATGCCGGAGGCCGTCGGCGAGCCGGTCGCGCGAGCGGGCGTAGCCCGCCCGCATGTCGGAAAAGTACGAATCCTCCTTGGCGAGGCCGAAGGCCACCGCCTCCTGCAGGTTCGGCGGGGTGGTGAAGGTGAGGAACTGGTGCGCCTTGGCCAGCGTCCGCATCAGCCCGGGCCCGGCCATCACGAACCCGACCTTCCAACCGGTGAGCGAGAAGATCTTGCCGGCCGAGCCGACCTTCACCGTGCGCTCCCGCATGCCGGGCAGCGCCATCAGCGGCAGGTGGCGGGCGCCGTCGAACACCACGTGCTCCCAGACCTCGTCGCAGAGCGCGATCACGTCGTGGCGGACGCAGAACGCGGCCAGCATCGCGAGGTCGTCGGCCCCGAACAGGGTGGCGCTCGGGTTCAGCGGGTTGTTGAGCAGCACCACCTTCGTGCGCGGCCCGAAGGCGGCGGCCAGCGCCGCCTCGTCGAGGCGGAAGGCGGGGGGCGTCAGCGTCACGATCCGCGGCACGCCGCCGGCGCGCAGCACCAGCGGCAGGTAGGCGTCGTACATCGGCGCGAACAGCACCACCTCGTCGCCGGGCGCGATCAGCGCCAGCAGCGCGCCGGCCAGCGCCTCGGTCGCGCCCGAGGTCACCATCACCTCGGTCTCGGGATCGAGGGCGAGGCCCTGGTGGCGGGCGTAATGCGCCGCCACCGCCGCGCGCAAGGACGGAAGCCCCATCATCGGCGGATACTGGTTCGAGCCCTCGACGAGCGCCCGGGCCCCGTGCGCGCGCATGTCGGCGGGACCCGGGTCGTCGGGAAACCCCTGCCCGAGGTTGATCGCGCCGTGCTCGCGCGCGAGCCGCGACATCGTCTCGAACACCGTGGTCGGGAGGCCGGAGAAGACCGGGTTCATGCGGGGCGTGGGGTGGACATCGGCCGGGTGATACCATGGCCCGAAGCGCCGGCGAAACGTGCGCGATCGCACGCGGCCACCGCAACCCGGCGGGCCGGACGGCTGACGAATGTTGACATTCATCAGCCGTGAGGTAGCTTTCAGACACACGGCCGGTACGGCGCCGGCGGGGTTGGAACTCCGCCCCCTCGTTCCGATCCTGCCAGGCGCCGGACCGGTCGTCGCGAGGCCCGCCAATTCGTTGGCGGGCCTTTTCGCGTTATGGCCTCTGCCAGCCGCAACGGATCGCCGGAGCCTGCCATGTCCACCCGCCGCGCGCTCGCGCTGGCCTTCGCCTTCGGTGCCTTCGGACTCGGCCTGCGGCTCGCCGTCCCCGTGGCGCCGGTGGACGAGTCCTATCGCGACGTGGTGCGGTACTACCGCGCGCTGGAGCGTCCCTGAGGGGCCAGCAACAGCGCCGAAACATCGGCGCCGTACTGACGACGCATTGCGAAGCGAAGGCTCGGGTCGGCGAAAGCTCGGACCCACGCCGAGAACCGGGCCGCTCCGAGCGCGGGTGCCGCAAGGCGCGGGCCGTTCGGATGCCGTACAGGCGATCGGGGCCAAGGTGCCGGGTCAGGGTGCCGGATTCGCCCCGCGCGCCGACGAACGGTCGGCCCGCGGACGAAAACAGCGAGAGGATAGGGCGCGACACGGGCGCGGCGGCGTCCGGAACGTGGTCTAATCAGGCATGAACGAGAGCTCACCCATCCGCACGGACACGGCGCGCGCGTTCCAGCCGGATCCGGCCGCGTCGCCTGCGAAGACGCGGCGGTTCCGCCCGTTGCGCTGGATGTTGCTGCTTCTGGCTCTGCTGGCGGCCGGCGCGATGGCCCACCGCTGGTACGACGGGCGCACGCAGGTCGCCGGCGGCCCCGGCGAGACCCAGGGCAAGGGCGGACGGGGCGGCGGCAAACGCGGCGGCATGGACGTGCCCCAGGCGGTCGGCATCGCGCAGGTCGTCACCGGCGACATCCCGGTGGTGCTCCAGGGGCTCGGCACCGTCACGCCGCTGGCCACCGTCACCGTGAAATCGCAGATCAGCGGCTATCTCACCGAGATCGGGTTCCGCGAGGGCCAGACCGTGAAGAAGGGCGACTACCTCGCCCAGATCGACGCGCGGCCCTACGAGGCGTTGCTCGCCCAGTACCAGGGCCAGCTCGCCCGCGACCAGGCCCTGCTGCAGAACTCGAAGCTCGACCTCGCCCGCTTCCAGCGCCTCGCCCAGCAGGACTCGATCTCGAAGCAGAACGTCGACACCCAGGGCGCCCTGGTGAAGCAGAACGAGGGCACGGTTGCCTCCGACCAGGCCCTCGTCGACCAGCAGCGCCTCAACATCGCCTATGCCCGCATCGTCTCGCCGGTGGAGGGCCGGGTCGGCCTGCGCCAGGTCGACCAGGGCAACTACATCACCGCGGCCTCGACCAGCATCGTCGTCGTCACGCAGCTCCACCCGATCTCGGTGGTGTTCACCCTGCCCGAGGACGACGTCTCGCGGGTGATGCGCCGGGTGCGCGCCGGCGCCAAGCTCGTGGTCCGCGCCTACGACCGGGGCGACGCCCACGAGATCGCCACCGGCACCCTCGACACGGTCGACAACCAGATCGACGTCACCACCGGCACGGTGAAGCTGCGCGCCCTGTTCGAGAACAAGGACGAGGAGCTGTTTCCGAACCAGTTCGTCAACGCCAAGCTCACCGTCGACACGGTGGCGAACGCGGCTCTGGTCCCCAACGCGGCGATCCTGCAGGGCACCCCCGGCACCTACGTCTACCTGATGGACGGCGACGCCAAGGTCACGGTCCGCCCGATCAAGACCGGCGAGACCGACGGGACCAAGACCGTCGTGCTCTCCGGCCTGCAAGCCGGCGACCGCATCGTCACCGACGGCACCGACCGCCTGCGCGACGGCGCCCCGGTTCGGATCACGGAAGGCGTCGACGGCCAGAAGGTGACGCCTGCGGAGGCGCCTGCCGGCACCGAGCAGAAGCGCGGCCGCCGGCGGCAGCAACCGTGAGCATCGGGGTTCAGGACGCGCACCTCCCCTCTCCCCGCGGGCGGGGAGAGGCCCGCACGGACTTCGTCGTCCGTGCGGGAAGCGAAGGCGCAGCCGAAGCGACGGTGAGGGGGAGTTTCCTCCGGGCCCGCCCCCTCACCGTCGGCTGCCGCCTCGCTGCGACGACGACGGGGTCGTTGTCGCCCTCTCCCCGCACGCGGGGCAAGGGGACGCGCACGGGCCGCCGCAGTGATCGCCTCCGCCTGTCCGAGAGTGCGCGGCCGGTATGAACCCCTCCCGCCTCTTCATCCTCCGCCCGGTCGCGACCACGCTGCTGATGCTGGCGATCCTGATCGTGGGCGGGGTGTCGTACCTGAACCTGCCGGTCTCGGCGCTGCCGTCGGTCGACTACCCGACGATCCAGGTGCAGACGTTCTATCCCGGCGCCAGCCCCGAGGTGATGACCTCGGCCGTCACCGCGCCGCTGGAGCGGCAGTTCGGACAGCTGGCCAACCTCAACCAGATGACTTCGCAGTCTTCGGCCGGCGCCTCGGTCGTGACCTTGCAGTTCAACCTGGACCTGCCGCTCGACATCGCCGAGCAGCAGGTCCAGGCGGCGATCAACGCCGCCGGCAACCTGCTGCCGTCCGACCTTCCGGCGCCGCCGATCTACGCCAAGGTCAACCCGGCCGACGCGCCGGTGATCACGCTGGCGCTCACCTCCAAGACCCTGCCGCTGACGCAGGTGCGGGACCTCGCCGAGACGCGGCTCGCCCAGAAGATCAGCCAAGTGGCCGGCGTCGGCCTGGTGAGCATCTCCGGCGGCCAGCGGCCGGCGGTGCGGGTGCGGTTCAACGCGCGGGCGCTCGCGGCCTACGGCCTGAACATCGACGACCTGCGCACCACCATCACCAACCTCAACGTCAACACGCCGAAGGGCACCATCGACGGCCCGAAGCAGTCCTACGCGATCAACGCCAACGACCAGATCCAGGACCCGAAGGCCTACGACGACGCGATCATCGCCTACAAGAACGGCGCGCCGGTGAAGATGTCGGACGTGGCCGACGTGGTGCAGGGGCCGGAAAACACCAAGCTCGGCGCCTGGGCCGACGAGACGCCGGCGATCATCCTCAACATCCAGCGCCAGCCCGGCGCCAACGTCATCGCGACGGTCGAAAAGATCAAGGCGCTGCTACCGCAGCTCCAGGGCACCCTGCCGGGCGCGATCCAGGTCAGCCTCCTCACCGACCGCACGGTGACGATCCGGGCGTCCGTCGAGGACGTGCAGTTCGAGCTCGGCCTCGCCATCGCCCTCGTGGTGCTGGTGATCTTCCTGTTCCTGCGCAGCCTGTCGGCGACACTGATCCCGAGCCTGTCGGTGCCGCTGTCGCTGATCGGCGCGCTCTCGGTGATGGACCTCTACGGCTTCTCCCTCGACAACCTGTCGCTGATGGCGCTCACCATCGCCACCGGCTTCGTCGTCGACGACGCCATCGTGGTGATCGAGAACATCGCCCGCCACGTCGAGGACGGAGATTCGCCGCTCGAGGCCGCGCTCAAGGGCAGCCGCGAGATCGGTTTCACCATCATCTCGCTCACCGTCTCGCTGATCGCGGTGCTGATCCCGCTGCTGTTCATGGGCGACGTGGTCGGGCGCCTGTTCCACGAATTCGCGATCACGCTGGCTGCCACCATCATCATCTCGGCGGTGGTGTCGCTGACGCTGGTGCCGATGCTGTGCGCGCGCCTGCTGAAGCACGTGCCGCACGCCGAGAGCCGCCGCCGCGAGGGCGTCCTCGGGCGGATGGGCCGGCGCGCCACCGAAGGCACCATCGCGGCCTACGGCCGGGCGCTGCGGGTGGTGCTCGACCACCAGGGCGTGACGCTGCTCGTCACCCTCGCGACCGTCGCGCTCACCGCGTTCCTGTTCGTGACGATCCCCAAGGGGTTCTTCCCGGTGCAGGACACCGGCGTGATCCAGGGGATCACGCAAGGCGACCAGACCCTCTCCTACGCGGCCATGGCCGAGCGGCAGCAACGCATCGCGAGCCTGATCCTCAAGGACCCGGACGTCGCCAACCTGTCCTCGTTCATCGGCGTCGACGGCCAGAACGTGACGCTGAATTCAGGGAGGTTCCTGATCAACCTGAAGCCGCAGGCCGAGCGGACCGAGCGGGCCGGCGCCATCATCCGCCGCATCCAGGCGGCCACCGCGGATGTCGCGGGCCTGCGCCTCTACATGCAGCCGGTGCAGGACCTGACGATCGACACCGCCGTCTCGGCGACGCAGTACCAGGTGATCCTGGAGACCCCGAACCTCGAGGATTTCGAGACCTGGGTGCCGCGCTTCACCGACGCGCTGTCGAAGTCGCCGGTAGTGGCGGACGTGGCCAGCGACCACCAGGGCCAGGGGCTGGCGGCCTTCGTGACGATCGACCGCCCGACGGCGGGGCGCTACGGCATCACGCCCGCCACCATCGACAACGCGCTCTACGACGCCTTCGGCCAGCGCATCATCTCGACGATCTTCACCCAGTCGAACCAGTACCGGGTGATCCTGGAGGCCGACCCGGACCTGCACAGGACCATCGCCAGCCTCGACGCGATCTACCTGCCCTCCTCCACTGCGACCAGCGGGCAGGTGCCGCTCTCGGCGGTCGCCCGGATCAGCGAGCGCCGGGCGCCGCTGCTGATCTCCCATCTCGGCCAGTTCCCGGCCACCACCGTGTCGTTCAACCTCGCGCCGGGCGCGGCGCTCGGCCAGGCCGTCGACGCGGTGGAGGAGGCGCGAAAAAGCATCGACCTGCCGCCGAGCTTTCGCGTGGTGCCGCAGGGGTCGGTCTTCGCCTTCCAGTCGGCGCTCGGCAACGAGCTGTTCCTGGTGATGGCGGCGATCGTCACCGTCTACATCGTGCTCGGCGTGCTCTACGAGAGCTTCATCCACCCGATCACCATCCTCTCGACGCTGCCCTCGGCGGGGATCGGCGCGCTCCTCGGGTTGATGATCTTCGGGCTCTCCCTCGACATCATCGCGATCATCGGCATCGTGCTCCTGATCGGCATCGTGAAGAAGAACGCGATCATGATGATCGACTTCGCGCTCCAGGCCGAGCGCGAGGAGGGCATGGCCCCGCGCGACGCGATCTACGAGGCCTGCCTGCTGCGCTTCCGGCCGATCCTGATGACGACGCTCGCCGCCCTGTTCGCGGCGATCCCGCTGATCGCCGGCACCGGCGTCGGCTCGGAGCTGCGCCAGCCGCTCGGCATCGTCATCGCCGGCGGGCTCATCGTCAGCCAGGTGCTGACGCTGTTCACGACGCCGGTGATCTACCTGTTCTTCGACCGCCTGGAACGCCGCATCACCGGCCGCCGCGAGCCCGAGCCGGACCTCCCGGCGGGCGAGGCGCTGCCGTGAGGGATATCGCAAGGGTTCGACGCATCCCCTCTCCCTGCGTGCGGGGAGAGGGCTTTGCCGACCTTGTCGTCGGCAAAGCGAGGCGGCAGCCGAAGGTGAGGGGGCTTCGCGGGATGAGCTTCGTCCGTGAACGCCCCCTCACCTTCGCTTCGGCTTCGCCTGCGCTCCCCGCATGCACGACAAGGTGCATGCGGACCTCTCCCCGCACGCGCGGAGAGGGGGACCGCGGCGCACGCCGCGCGGGCCTCCGCCCATGAACATCTCCGAGCCCTTCATCCGGCGCCCCGTCGCGACGACGCTGCTGACGGTCGGCGTGCTGCTGGCCGGGATCTTCGCGTTCCTGAAGCTGCCGGTGGCGCCGCTGCCGCAGGTGGATTTTCCGGTGATCCTCGTCCAGGCGCAGATGCCCGGCGCGAGCCCCGAGACCATGGCGGTGACCGTCGCCGCCCCCCTGGAGCGGCGGCTGGGCGCCATCGCAGACGTCAACGAGATGTCCTCGACGAGCTCCACCGGGAGCGTGCGGATCGTGCTGCTGTTCGGCCTCAGCCGCGACATCGACGGTGCGGCGCGCGACGTGCAGGCGGCGATCAACGCCGCGCGGGCCGACCTGCCGACGGCGCTCCGCCAGAACCCGACCTACCGCAAGTTCAACCCGGCCGACTCGCCGATCGTCATCCTCGGCATGACCTCGGACACGCTGACGCCGGGCCAGCTCTACGATGCGGGCGCCACGGTGGTGCAGCAGAAGCTGTCGCAGCTGCCCGGCGTCGGCAACGTCGACATCGGCGGCTCGTCCCTGCCGGCGGTGCGCGTCGAACTCGATCCGACCGCCCTGTTCCACTACGGCATCGGCCTGGAGGGCATCCGCGCGGGGCTGGCCTCGGCCAACGCCAACTCGCCCAAAGGCGCGATCGAGGCGGGCGACCGCCGCTACCAGCTCTACGCCAACGACCAGGGCCGCAAGGCGTCCGATTACCGCGACCTCGTCGTGGCCTACCGCAACGGCGCTGCGGTGAAGCTCACGGATGTCGGCGAGGTGATCGACTCGGTCGAGGACCGGCGCAACCTCGGCGTGGTCAACGGGCGCCAGGGCGTGCTGCTGTTCGTCTACAAGCAGCCGGGCTCGAACGTCGTCGAGACCATCAACGGGGTGAAGGCGGCGCTGCCGCAGATCGTCTCGGCGCTGCCGGGCGGCATCGACGTGAAGCTCACCGGCGACCGCAGCGCCACGATCCGGGCGTCGCTCGCCGCCACCGAGGAGACGCTGCTGATCGCCGTCGGCCTCGTCATCCTGGTGGTGTTCGCGTTCCTGCGCTCGGGGCGTGCCACGCTGATCCCGGCGGTGGCGGTGCCGATCTCGATCGTCGGCACCTTCTCGGTGATGTACCTGCTGGGCTACTCGCTCAACATCCTGTCGCTGATGGCGCTGATCATCGGCACCGGCTTCGTCGTGGACGACGCCATCGTCGTGCTCGAGAACGTCCAGCGCCACATCGAGATGGGCAAGTCGCGCATCGAGGCGGCTTTGGTCGGCGCCCGCGAGGTCGGCTTCACCGTGATCTCGATGAGCCTGTCGCTCATCGCGGTGTTCCTGCCGATCCTGCTGATGGGCGGCCTGGTCGGGCGGATCTTCCAGGAATTCGCCGTGACCCTGTCGCTGGCGATCCTGATCTCGCTGGTGCTCTCGCTCACCACCACGCCGATGATGTGCGCGCGCTTCCTGCGCCCCGAGACCCATCGTTCGGGCAAGCGCCCCAACATCCTGATCCGCGGGCTGGAGGTTGCCTTCACCGGGACGCTCAACGCCTACGAGCGCACGTTGCGCGTCGCGCTGGCGCATCCGCGCCTGGTGCTGCTCGTGCTCGCCGCCACGATCGGGCTCAACGTCTACCTCTACGTCATCGTGCCGAAAGGCTTCTTCCCCGAGCAGGACACCGGCCAAATGATGGGCGGCATCCAGGCCGACCAGCGCATCTCGTTCCAGTCGATGGAGAAGAAGCTCAAGGAGGCCGCCGCCATCGTGCAGGCGGACCCGGCGGTGGACAGCGTCGTCGGCTTCACCGGCGGGCGCGGCACCAACTCGGCCAACGTCTTCGTCGGCCTGAAGCCCGCGGGCGAGCGGGTCTCGATCAGCGAGGTCGCCAACCGTCTGCGCCCGAAGCTGTCGCAGGTGGCCGGTGCGCGGCTCTACGTCTTCCCGCGCCAGGACCTGCAGATGGGCGGGCGCCAGAGCTTCGCCCAGTATCAATACACCCTGCAGGGCGACAGCGCGGCCGAACTCTATGCGGCGGCCCCGAAGCTGGTGCAGGCGCTGCAGAAGGACCCGACGTTTGCCGACGTCACCTCCGACCAGCAGGAGGGTGGGCTGGAGAGCCGGCTGGTGATCGATCGCGCCACCGCCTTCCGCTACGGCATCACGCCCGACAAGATCGACAACACCCTCTACGACGCCTTCGGCCAGCGCCAGGTCTCGACGATCTACAACCCGCTGAACCAGTACCACGTCGTGATGGAGATCGCGCCGCGCTACCTGGAGAACCCCGAGACCCTCAAGCAGCTCTACGTCTCGACCTCGGGCGGCAAGGCGCGGGGCTCGGCCACCACCAACGCGGTCGCCGGCACGGTGGCGGCGGCGCCCGCCAGCGCGGTCCCCTCCACGACGGCCGCGGCCGACGCCAGCACCAACGCCGCCGCGGTCGCCTCTGATTCCGCCCGGAACGCGGCCGCCAACGCCATCGCCGCCTCGAAGGGCAGCGCGTCTTCGAGCGCGCCGGTCTCGTCGTCGGTCGAGACGATGGTGCCGCTCTCGGCCTTCACGCGGGTGGAGACCGGCAACGCCCCGGTGCAGGTCAGCCACCAGGGCCTGTTCGTGGCGACGACGATCTCGTTCAACCTGGCGCCGGGCAAGAGCCTGTCGGACGCCACCGCCGCGATCGACAAGGCGATGTCGGAGTTGCGCCTGCCGGCGACCATCCACGGCGAATATGCGGGCGCTGCCAAGAACTACATCGCCTCGGCCTCGCGCCAGCCGCTGCTGATCCTGGCCGCGATCCTGGCGGTCTACGCGATCCTCGGCATCCTCTACGAGAGCTTCGTGCACCCGATCACGATTCTCTCGACGCTGCCTTCGGCGGGCATCGGCGCGCTGCTCGCCCTGCTGGTGACCGGCACCGAGTTCACGATCGTCGCCCTGATCGCGGTGTTCCTGCTGATCGGCATCGTCAAGAAGAACGCCATCATGATGATCGACTTCGCCCTCGACGCGGAGCGGACGCGGGGCGCGGCGCCGCGCGAGGCGATCTTCGAGGCCTGCCTCTTGCGCTTCCGCCCGATCATGATGACAACGCTGGCGGCGCTGCTCGGCGCGGCGCCGCTGATCTTCGGCGGCGGCGAGGGCTCCGAGCTCCGCCGCCCGCTCGGCATCGCCATCGCCGGCGGCCTGATCGTGAGCCAGATCCTGACCCTCTACACCACCCCCGTCGTCTACCTCTGCCTCGACCGCCTCCGGCACCGGGTGAACGCCCGCCGCCGTGGCGGAGCCGCGGCCGTGCCGGCGGGGGAATGATGCGGTTTCCGG
The DNA here is from genome assembly GCF_008039885.1 of Methylobacterium sp. WL103. NCBI lineage: Bacteria > Pseudomonadati > Pseudomonadota > Alphaproteobacteria > Hyphomicrobiales > Methylobacteriaceae > Methylobacterium > Methylobacterium sp. WL103. The sequence goes on along the minus strand of NZ_VRUX01000053.1, from coordinate 4,034 downwards.
CGATGCAGGACGGGGCGTGCGCACCCCCCTCTCCCCGCGCGCGGGGAGAGGGCTGCGACGACCCCGTCGTCGGCGCGGCGAGGCGGCAGCCGAGGGTGAGGGGGCTTCGATGGAAGCGCCTCGTCCTTCCCGGCCCCCTCACCGTCGCTTCCGCTCGCCGCCTGCACGCCAAGGTGCAGGCGGCCCTCTCCCCGCAGGCGGGGCGAGGGGATGCGCACCCAACGATGCGTCACCTCCTGAGGGCGGCCAGCCTCCTCGCCCTCACCACTGCGCTGTCCGCCTGCGTCGTCGGCCCGGACTATTCGCGCCCCTCGGTCGAGACGCCGCTAGCGTTCAAGCAGGGCGGCACCCGCGAGGATTCGGCCGGCTTCGTCGCATCGCGCAAGAACTGGCGCGCGGCGGCGCCCAACGACGGGGCCGAGCGCGGCGACTGGTGGCGGGTCTTTCGCGATCCGACCCTCGACCGGCTGATCCGCCTCGTCGACGTCGACAACCAGTCCTTACGCCAATCCGTGGCGAACTTCCGGCAGGCGCGGGCGCTGGTCGAGTCGGCCCAGGCGGCGCTCTACCCGACGGTCGTCGGCGCCCCGAGCATCACCCGCTCGCGCACGGTCGGCACCGAGCGCACCTCCGTCTCGATCCAGGGACAGGCGAGCTGGGAGCTCGACCTGTTCGGCCGCATCCGCCGGACCATCGAGACCGAGGCGGCGCTGGCCCAGGCCGACGCCGCGACGCTGGCGCTGACCCGCCTGACGATCCAGGCCGAGGTCGCGAACAACTACCTGTCGCTGCGCTACGCCGACTCGCTGGTGCGGGTGCTCAACGCCAACGTCGAGAACTTCAAGCGCACGGTGGCGATCACCGAGAACCAGTATAATGCCGGCGTCGCCGCGCGCTCGGACGTGATCACCGCGCAGACGCAGGTGCAGACCACCCAGGCGGCGGCGATCGCAGCGACGCTCACCCGCGCCCAGTTCGAGAACGCGATCGCGACGCTGATCGGCCGCCCGCCCTCGGAGCTGTCGCTGGCGGTGGCGCCGCTGGCCCTCGTGCCGCCGGCGGTGCCGGTCGGCATCCCGGCGTCCCTCCTGGAGCGCCGCCCGGACGTGGCCCAGGCCGAGCGCGCCGTCCAGGCGCAGAGCGAGCAGATCGGCGTCGCCGTGGCCGCCCTCTACCCGAGCGTGACGCTGTCAGCGTCGGGCGGCATTTCGGGGCTTACCCGTACCGGCCTCCTGTCGGCGGCCAACCAGGTCTGGGCGGTGACGGCGGCCGGCAGCGAGGTGCTGTTCGATGGAGGCGCGCGCTCGGCGGCGATCACCGCCTCGCGGGCCGGCTACGACGCTTCGGTGGCGAACTACCGCCAGACCGTGCTCGCCGCCTTCGCCGACGTGGAGAACGGCCTCGTCGGCATCCGCATCCTCGCCCGCCAGCAGGTGGCGCAGGACGAGGCGGTGACGCTCGCCCGCCGCGCCGTCGAGATCACCCTGAACGAGTACCGCGCCGGCACCCAGAACTTCACCACCGTGGTCACCGCCCAGGCGCTGCAGCTCAACAACGAGGTCGCCGCGCTGCAGGTGCGGCTCTCGCGCTTCACCACCGCCGTGAGCCTGATCCGGGCGCTCGGCGGCGGCTGGGATGCGCGCGCGCTGCCGAGCGATTCCGAGTTGAAGGGCCCGCGCCTGCCGATCGACCTCTCGCCCGCGGTGCACCCGGACGAGTAGGGGGCGCACACGCGCGACGCGTTCCCCTCCCCGCTGAAAGGGGGGAGGGAGAGGCCGAACCGCTCAAGCCCGCCGCAGGCGTAGCCCGAACAGGTGGAGCAGGCCGGCGAGCAGCCCGCCGTAGACGGCCGCGCCTGCGACGCCGAGCAGCGCCAGCACCGCGACCTCGCGGCCGCGCGGCAGGGCGGGCACGAGGGATTCCACCACCGGCAGCCCGTAGACCGCCACCAGCGCGAGGGCGGCGCAGCTGAGCGCTACGCCGAGGATGGTGAGGCCCAGCGTCCGGCTCGGCGCGGTCCAGCCGCGGCGCCAGGCGAGGGCGACGAGGATCAGCAGGTTGACCCACTGGCTGATCGCGGTGGCGAGCGCGAGACCGACGACGCCGTAGGGGCCGGTGAGCCAGAGCTTCAGCACGACGTTGACGGCAATCGCCGTGAGCGAGGCCCAGAGCGGCGTCTTCGTATCCTGCCGGCTGTAGAAGCTCGCCACGGCCGAGCGTACCAGCACGACGGCCGGCAGCGCCAGCCCGTAGGCGGCGAGCACGGACGCCGCGCGGGCGGCGTCGTCCGCGGAGAACGCGCCGCGCTGGAACAGGGCGGCCATGGTCAGGCCGGGCAGGGTCAGGAAGGCCACCGTGAACGGGGCGGAGAGCGCGAGCGAGAACCCGGCGGCACGGTTCTGCGCGGCATGCGCGCCGGACACGTCCCCGGCCGCGATCCGTCGACTCATCTCCGGCAGCAGCACCGTGCCGGCGGCGATGGCGATGACGCCGAAGGGCAGCTGGTAGAGCCGGTCGGCGTAGTACAATGCCGAGACCGCGCCGGTGGGCAGGAAGCTCGCGATGATGGTGTCGGCAAACGTCGCGATCTGGAACCCGGCTGCGCCCACCACCGCCGGCCCGAGCACGGCGAAGAACCGGCGCATCGCCGGATCGCGCAAGCTGGGGCGGCTGAGCCGCGGCGCGACGCCCGCCCGCCGGCAGCCCCACCACAGCAGTCCGAACTGGAGCACGCCCGAGACCGCGACACCCCAGGCGGCCGCGTGCGCCGCGTCGGGGAACAGGAAGGCCAGGCTGAGCGCCGCCAACATCGCGAGATTCAAGAGCACCGGGGCGCCGGCCGCCACCGCGAAGCGGCGCTGGGCGTTCAGCACGCCGGAGAGCAGCGTCACCAGGGTCATGAACAGCAGATAGGGGAAGGTGATCCGCGTCAGCGCCACCGCGAGCTCGAAGCGCTGCGGGTCCTCGGCGAAGCCCGGCGCCAGCGCCCGCACCACCCACGGCATCGCGGGGATCGCCACCGCCAGCAGCACGACCTGCACGGCCAGCATCAGCGTGAAGATCCGGTCGGCGAAGCGCTGCGCCGCGCCGTCCGCCCCGGCCTCCGACAACCCGGCATAAGCCGGCACGAAGGCGGTGTTGAAGGCGCCCTCGCCGAAGATCGCGCGGAAATGGTTCGGCAGGCGGAAGGCGACGACGAAGGCGTCGGCCATCGGCCCGGCCCCCATCACCGCGGCCATCACCACGTCGCGGGCGAACCCCGTGACCCGCGACACCAGCGTCCAGCCGCCGACGGAGAGGATCGCGCGGATCACCGGTTCGTCCCGAATGCGAGTGCCGTCACGCCGCCCACCGTCCCTGCTGCCCGGCGGAGGCTTACGGTTGCGGCCACCGGCAACGCAAGCGGGTGGCAGGCGAGGGGGGATCAGCCGCAGGCGAGGGAAGCGGTCGCGAGCCGCTTACGCCACGCTCTCGATCCGGATCGGCAGGCGGCGGTGGCGCTGGCCGGTGGCGTGGTAGACCGCGTTGGCGATGGCCGCGTTGACGCCGATGATGCCGAGTTCTCCCAGTCCCTTCAGGCCGAGCGGATTCACCTTTGCGTCCGGGTCGGGGACGAACAGGACCTCGATCTCGGGCGTGTCGGCCGCGGTGGCGACGAGGTATTCGGCGAGGTCCGCGTTGCGGTAATGGCCGCGGTCGAGGACCGTCTCCTCCAGCAGCGCCGAGCCGAGGCCCCAGATCATGCCGCCAGCGAGCTGGCTGCGGGCGGTGAGCGGGTTGAGGATGCGCCCGGCCGCGAACGCCCCGAGCAGGCGCGGCACGCGGATCTCCCCGGTTTCGGCGTGGACGCGCACCTCGGCGAACTGCGCGCCGAAGGCCCAGGACAGGTGGTCGCCGCCGCTGGCGAGGTTGATGTGCCCGGCGCGCAGGGCCTCGAGGCTCTTGGCGCTGCCGTCCTCGGGGACGAACTCGGCCAGGGTCTCGATGCCGGCGGAGTCGAGGCGGGCGACCGCCTCGACTCCGCCGGCATCGAG
>NZ_VRUX01000539.1:0-2896 GCF_008039885.1 Methylobacterium sp. WL103 | reverse complement strand
GCTGTCGATCAGGCGCACGGCGCGGTCGGCCACGGCGGAGGCCTCGCGCACGAGCCGGCGCAGGGGTAGGCTCGGGCCGGCGAGCACGATCCGCCGCCCGGCCTTCAGCTGCGCGCGCAACAGTTTGGCAAAGGCAGCTGCCGGGCGTGCGGCGCCCGCGAGCCCCGACAGGCCGACATCCTCGGCGGCCGCATGCGTGGCGGCCATGATCGTGCGGGCCGAGACGGCGCGCGTCCACACCGCGTGCGAGAGGTAGAGGTCGTCCCCGCGCCCGGCCGCACCGTTGCGGCTCCCCTTGCCGGCGCCGCGCAGGGCGCGTGCCTCGTCGATCTGCTCGAAGAAGGCGGCGGCCCGCACTGAGGCGCCCTCCTCGACCACGAGCCCGGCGTCGGGCAGGTAGTCGAGCGGCGCGACGAGGTTCGGGTAGAAGCGCGCCAGGGCGTGCTCCTGGCCGGTGAAGGGGCGCAGGCGATCCTCCGAGCCCTCCGCCAGGACGATCTCGGTGGCAGGGTCGATCACCAGCCGGCCGGCGTTGCCGACCGAACGCTGCGTAATCGGATCATAGACCCGGATCGCGGTGACGCGACCGTCCGCGTGCTCGATGCGGGACGGGCGCGACGCGTCGGCGGGGAACACCTCGATGGTGCGGCCGCGGATCGCGACCTCGCCCGGCTCGTCGACCCGCTCGTCGACGACGTAGCCGAGGTGGACCAGGGTGGCGGTGATCGCCTCCGGATCGATCCGGTCGCCGGCCGCGAGCGACACGTGCGCGTCGACCCAGGTCTCGCGCGGCGGGACGCGCTGCGCCAGCGCAGGCCCAGTGGTGATGACGAAGTCGGGCGGAGAGGCATCCGTGCTCAACCGGCGCAGGACGGCGGCGCGCAGGCCCATCGTCGCCCGGGAGGGCGAGGCGTGGTCCAGCGGCAGGCAGTCCCATTCCGGGTAGACCAAGATTTCGGCCGCAGGCGCCAGCGTACGCAGGACCTGGGCGAGCTCGTCGAGGCGCCGAGCATCGCGCGCCACGTGCACCACCGGCTTGGCGGATGCCCGGCGCCCCGACCCGGCCTGTGCCGCGATGTCGAGGAGCGAAACGGCCAGCGCCCCGATCGGGACCAGGGGCGCATCCTCCATCGGCGCGGGGCTCCGCTCGGCAGCCTTTCGTCGACGCTCGGCCATTCGTGACTCCGTCCTCAACCCTTGGACTCGGCAACGCGGTTCGGTTCGCGCCGGTCCCACGGGAAAGCCGGCTATTCACAGATCATGCGTGCGACCTGCGGACGCTCGTCGCCGTGGAAACCGATTCGCGAAGGCGCCGCAGGCCGCGGGCTCTCAAGGCGAGCGAGCTGGGCATTCCGGCGCCGCATGGACGCATCGACGCAGCGCGAAAATACTCGGATCGGAGGCGTGCGACGTCCGGCCCCGCGCACGGCCGTATCGTATGTTAGTGCGTGCCGCGCGCGGAGGTGCAGTTCTAGACCATCGCTGACCACGGGACCGGCCGTCAGCGCCTGCGAGACACTCGTGCTCCCGCCGTCCCGGAGCGGCGAAGCCCATGGCATGTTGCGATTTCGACGTTCGAGACGACGGCCCCGCGGCGTATCGCGATGGTGCAAGCGTCCGATCCGGCCGAGGCATCCCGATCATGAGCGCAGGTCGTCCGCCCTCCGCCGAACCCGACGGTCCACCATCCTACCGGGCGATGATGTTCGGCGCGGACGGCCGGATGGTGCTTCAGGCGGTGATCGCGGCCGAAGGCGACGACGACGCGAAGGCGCAGGCCCTGGCGTTGGTGGACGGTCACAGTGTCGACCTGTGGGACCAGCTACGGTTCATCGACCGGTTCGAGCCGGATCCTGCGCCTGCGCAGGTCCGGACCATCAGGGCGCGATCCTCGGATCGCGCAGGAATGCGGCTTTTGCCCAACGAAGATCTGTGAACGCATGGACGACGACGGCCCCATCCCGATCGAAGAGATCCGGCAGCGCGCCTACGACCTGTGGGACCGGCACCACCGCCCCGAGGGGCAGGAAATGCGGTTCTGGGTGCTGGCCGAGCGGGAGCTGAGGGCGGAGCGCCGGAGCCGGCGGGACGGCCCGGCCTCCCAGTCGTCTCAGGGCTGACGGATCGACGCCGGCGCGCCGCGGTCGAGCCTCAAGTCTTGTCCGGTTCGGCGACCGGCGCGGTGACGGCCCCGATGCCGTTGCCGAGTTCCATTCCCGAACGAGGCGGCAACCCGATCGGCAGCATCGGGGCCGCCGAGGGCTCTTCCTTCTCTCGCGAGAGCTCGGCCTCCACTTCCCGGATCACGTCGGCAAAATGGTACGGCTTCCGGAGGAGCCGCGTGCCCGGCGGCAACGCATGCTCGAAATCGCCGCCCGCGCCCGAGGTCACGATGATGCCGATCGCCGGCCAACGGTGGCGAACGAGTTGCGCGAGGGCGACGCCGTCCCCCGCGATGCTGCGCCCGGTGATCAGCACGCGCACGTCGTCGGATCGTTCGAGCACGGACAGCGCCTCGGAGGCGGTGCGGACCTCGATGGTCCGGAAGCCCGCATCCGCCAGCATGTCGGCGGTGACCAGGCTGACGATCTGGTCCGTCTCCACGATGAGGATGGCGACAGGCCCGTCGGCGGCGGTCAAGGAACTTACTCCCAATACCAATCTTGCGGTCGCGGCCATGGGCAGCGACGGGCAATTCGGCGTGACGATCCAGCCGCCCGCGAATTTCGGAGGCTGAAAGCACCACTAACGCAGCGGATGCAAACCTCCTAGGGCCTGTCGTCGCCTGAACAGATTGGCTGGGCTTGCGTTTTCGTCTCTCTGATGGAGGAGGGACGATGCTGAGCGACGCGCAATGGGCTGATCTGGAGCCCCTGGTCGAAGCCTGCCGGCCCAA
>NZ_VRUX01000538.1:0-2901 GCF_008039885.1 Methylobacterium sp. WL103 | reverse complement strand
GCGCCGGGCGACGCCTTCCTCTCGTCGGCGCGCCGCGTCGGCGCCGACGCCGGGCGGAACGTGCCGTTCGGGCGGTTCCTGCGCCGGCTGGGCCTTGGCCTGCGCCAGCCGCACGCCCTGCGGCTCGTCGCGTTGTGCTTCTCGATCGACGGCGCGCTCGCGCTGTTCGAGCTGCCGTTCTCCGTCGCCCTCGTGCAGGCGCAGGGCTGGGATGCCGCCGCCCTGTCGCGGCTCCAGGCCGGCCTCGCCTTCGCGGGCGGGACGGTGGGTGCCGTGGCCATCGGGTCGTGGTGCGACCGCGCCGGGCCGCTGCCGGCGCTGCGCGCCCTGTTCCTGGCGAGCGCCGCCGCGTTCCTCGCCACCGCCGCCCTGATCGCGGCGGGCCTGGCCGGGTCGGCCGGGCCGCTGATCCTCGGCTTCACCAACGTCCTGCCCGGCCTGCTGATCGTCGCCCTGGTGCCGGCGCTGATGCAGGCGAGCCGCGGACGCGCCGGCGCGGCGACGCAGTTCGAGGTATTCATGGCGGTGATGAACCTCGGCTCCGTCGCCGGCGGCGCGGCCTCCGGCGCGCTGATGCCGGTGCTGCCCCTGTCGCTGGTCGCGATCCTCGCCGGGCTGGTCCTGCTCGGGGCCGCGGCGCTGGTGCGGCGCCCGGAGCTGATCCTGCCCCGGCCGCGCCAGCCACGCGCGATCCCTGTGCATCGCGACGCTTCGGCTCGCTCGGGAAGTGATCTCGGCCGGGGGGAAATCGGTTAGAAGCCCGATCGCCCAACGCGGAAGTCCTGAGCCCGATGCCGAAGCCCAACTCCGCCACGACCAAGTCCGACGCTGAGAAGTCCGACGCCGAGAAGTCCGACGCGCGAAAATCCAATGCGCCCAGCCCGACGCTCACCGCGGACGCGGCGCGGGCGCGCCACGCCGCCCTCTCCGCTGAGATCGCCGAGGCCGACCGGCTCTACCACCAGGAGGATGCGCCCGAGATCTCGGATGCCGCCTACGATGCCCTGCGCCGGGAGCTGGAGACGCTGGAAGCGCAAGTCCCCGATCTCGCCGGCACCGGGTTGGCGAGCACGGCGGTCGGCGCGAAGCCGTCCGAAAAATTCGCCAAGGTGCGCCATGCCGTCCCGATGCTCTCCCTCGGCAACGCCTTCGCCGACGAGGAGGTCGAGGAGTTCGTCGCCCGCGTGCGCCGGTTCCTGAACCGGCCGGAGGCGCCGCTCGCCTTCACCGCCGAGCCGAAGATCGACGGGCTGTCGCTGTCCCTGCGCTACGAGGACGGGCGCCTCGTCACCGCCGCCACCCGCGGCGACGGCGAGACCGGCGAGAACGTCACGGCCAACGCCCGCACGGTCGAGGACATCCCGCAGGCGCTCGCCGGCAGCGGCTGGCCGGCAATCTGCGAGGTGCGCGGCGAGGTCTACCTCTCGCACGCGGATTTCGCCGCGATCAACGCCCGCCAGGAGGCTGCGGGAAAGCCGCTCTTCGCCAACCCGCGCAACGCCGCCGCCGGCTCCCTGCGCCAGCTCGACCCGTCGATCACCGCCTCACGACCGCTCAAGTTCTTCGCCTACGCCTGGGGCGAGGTGGTGCCGCCCTTCGAGGGGACGCAATCGGGGGTGATGGCGCTGTTTCGCGCCTGGGGCCTGCCGGTGAACCCGCTGACCGTCACCTGTGCCGACGCCGCCGGCATGATCGCGCATTACCGAACGATCGAGGCGGACCGGCCGACGCTCGGCTACGACATCGACGGCGTCGTCTACAAGGTCGACGACCTCGCCCTGCAGAAGCGGCTCGGCTTCGTCTCGCGCAGCCCCCGCTGGGCGCTGGCCCACAAGTTCGCCGCGCAGGAGGCGTTCACCGTGGTCGAGGGCATCGACATCAACGTCGGCCGCACCGGCTCGCTCAACCCGCTCGCGCGGCTGCGCCCGGTGACGGTGGGTGGCGTCGTGGTCTCGAACGCGACGCTGCACAACGAGGGCTACGTGAAGGGCGTCGGCGGGGACGGCGAGCCGATCCGCGACGGCCGCGACATCCGCGTCGGCGACACCGTTGTGGTGCTGCGGGCCGGCGACGTGATCCCCAAGGTGATGGACGTGGTACTCGACAAGCGCCCGGCCGACGCCCGGCCCTTCGTCTTCCCCGAGACCTGCCCGGCCTGCGGCAGCAAGGCGGTGCGCGAGATCAACCCACGCACCGGCAAGCCCGACGCGGTGCGGCGCTGCACCGGCGGGCTGATCTGCCCGGCGCAAGGCGTCGAGCGCCTGAAGCACTTCGTCTCGCGCAACGGCTTCGACCTCGAAGGATTCGGACAGACCTACATCGAGGTGCTGTTCGAGGCCGGCCTCGTGCGCCAGCCCGCCGACCTGTTCACCCTGGAGTTCGAGCCGCTGAAGGCGGCGATCGTCGCGCGCCGCGAGGCCCTGTCGGCGGAGCGCCGGGCGGAGGGGGCTCCGGCGCCGAAGAAGCCGACGAAGAAGAAGGGCGAGGAGGAGGACAAGGCGATCCACAACCTGCTCGCCGCGGTCACCGAGCGCCGCCGCCTGCCGATGAACCGCTTCCTGTTCGCGCTGGGCATACCCGACATCGGCGAGTCGACCGCCAAGGCGCTGGCCAAGCGGTTCTCGGATTTTTCCGCCCTGAAGCAGGCGTTGCGGGCCGCAGCCGACGCGCAGGCCGGGCCGGACTGGATCGAATTCTCCGCGGTGCCGCGCATCGGGCCGACCACCCGCGACCGGCTGCTCGAGGCCGGCCTTCCGGCGGAGGCGGGCGATACCGACGAGGGCGAGGCCGCGCCGACGGAGGCCGGCAAGATCCGGTTCAGCACCAGCCAGCGCGCGAGCCTGCTCGCGCATTACGGCAGCCTGGACGCGGTGCGCGCGGCGATCGCGCGCTGGCTGGTGC
>NZ_VRUX01000537.1:0-2902 GCF_008039885.1 Methylobacterium sp. WL103 | reverse complement strand
GCGGGCCGCGTCGAGCTGATCCCCGAGGAGGCGGCCCTGCTGCCGCCCTCGCTCCCCGCCCGCGGGCGGCTGGAGGACGCCTACAGCGCGCTCTTGACCGAGGCCGAGGCGCGGATCGACCCCGATCCGAACGACCCCTGGCCGTGCCATCGCACCACCATCGGCGCGACGCTCGCGGTCAGCCGCGACGCCTACCTCCGGGTCGGCGGCATGCCGGAGATCGCGCTCGGCGAGGACGGCGCCTTCGTCGCCCGCCTTCTCGCCCATGGGTTCCGCGTTCGCCACGACCCGGCTGTGATGGTGTTCATCTCCGCCCGCCTCACCGGCCGGGCGCCGGGCGGGGTCGCCGACACCATCCGCTCCCGCTGCGAGGATCCGGGCGCGCTCTGCGACGCGCGCCTCGAGCCGGTGCCGAGGGCGCTGCACCGCTATCTCTGGCGCCGGCGGCTCCGTCGCCTTCACGCCTCCGGCCGCCTCGGCACCTCGACGGCCTGGGCGCACCGCCTCGGCATCCAATCTCACGAGGCGGCGCGGATCGCCGCCCTGCCCCTCGTCGGGCAGGTCGTGGAGGAGGCCGAGCGGGCGAGCCCGAAGCTTCGTCACGCCCCGCTGAGCGTGCCGCAGCTGCCGGGTCAGATCAGGCTCGCGAAGGCGGTGCTGCCGCTCGTGCGGGCGTTCGCCTCGGTTCGGGATCGCTGGAAGGGGTCTGCCGCGGCCGCCACGCCGTCGCCGACGCCGTCGGTCACGCGGGCCATGCCTTGACCGGATCGGGAGCGGCTCCCCTCTCGTAGGACTCGGGATTTCTCGAAACGCGTTTTCGGACCTGCACCGTCATCCCGGGGCGCCGTAGGCGAGCCCGGAATCCAGAACCGCAGGTCGACGTTCAGGTCGGCTCCGTCGACGGCTCTGGATGCCGGGCTCTGCTGCGCAGCCCCGGGATGACGAGGTGGAGCGGGACCGACAGCGATCCATTCGGGGGGGGGGCGTCAGGCCCGCGCCGCCGCGGTTGCCGGCGGTTTCGGCTTTCCCAGGCCGAGCACCAGCGCGCAGCCGGCGGCGGAGAGGATGGCCAGGGGGAGGAGGCCGAGCGGGTAGCTGCCGGTCGCGTCCTTGATAACGCCGAGCAGGTAGGTGCCCAGGAACCCGCCGATGTTGCCGATGGCGTTGATCTGGGCGATGCCGGCGGCGGCTGCGCCCGCCGAGAGCCACTCGGTCGAGAGCGCCCAGAACGGGCCCTTCACCATGTAGGTGCCGGTGACGGCCAGGCACAGGATCAGCATCGTCGGCCAGAGTTGGGTCGTCAGCACCGCGGCGCCGAGGCTGAGCGCAAGCAGCCCGAGCGGCAGCGCCGTATGCCAGGTGCGCTCGCGGCGCCGGTCGGACGAGCGTCCCCACAGGATCATCAGCACCGAGGCGATGCCGAAGGGTACCGCGTTCAGGAGCCCGGTCTCCAGGTTGGTGAGGCCGAAGGACTTGATGATCTGCGGCTGCCAGAGCGACAGGCACTGGCTCGCCCCCGAGGCGCCGGCATAGATCAGCGAGGCGGCAAGCACGTAGCGGTTGGTCATCACCTGCCGCAGCGAGAGGTGGCCGGCGGGCCGGGCCGCGCCCTCGACCACCGAGGCCCGCTCGTCGGCCAGGCGCCCCGTGAGCCAGGCGCGCTGCTGCGGCGTCAGCCAGTTGGCGCGGGCCGGGCCGTCCGGCAGCAGGATGAAGGCGAGGATGCCGAGCACCACCGCCGGCACCGCCTCGATCAGGAACAGCCACTGCCAGCCGCGAAAGCCCAGCATCCCGTCGGTGCCGAGCAGCCACGCCGAGAGCGGCGAGCCGAGGAAGCTCGAGATCGGGATCGCGACCATGAAGATCGCCACGATCCGCCCGCGATAGGCGCGCGGGTACCAGTAGGTCAGGTAGAGGATCACGCCGGGGAAGAACCCGGCCTCGGCGGCTCCGAGCAGCAGCCGCACCGCGTAGAACGAGAACGGCCCGACGACGAAGGCCATCCCCGCCGAGACCAGCCCCCAGGTGATCATGATCCGCGCGATCCAGATCCGGGCGCCGAACCGCTCCATCGCGACGTTGCTCGGCACTTCGCAGAGCACGTAGGACACGTAGAACAACCCGCCGCCGAGGCCGAATTGCGCCGCCGACAGGCCGATGTCCTGGTTCATCTGCAGGGCGGCGAAGCCCGCGTTCACCCGGTCGACGAAGGCGACGAAGTAGGCGAGCATCAGGAACGGCAGGATGCGCCACGTCACCGTGCGCAGTGTGGCGCGCTCGATCGCGCCGATCTCCGTCTGAACCATGGCTTATCGTCCCCGCGCCGTCGGCGCACGCAGCGTTCGGCCATCCCGATCGGCCTGGCCAGAGCCGATCACGACACCGCCGTCCATCTGTCGGCCGCCGCCCGACGCATGGCAACGTTCCGCCCGCCACCTCGTTGTCGCGACGACCGCTCAGCTCCAAGGACGCGCAAGGCGATGGCGACGAGCCTCGACGCATTAACCCCTGCCCTCCCCGGGCGCCGGGAGGTGATCGACACGGCGGCCGGCCGGGTCGGCTTCTACGCTTCGTCCGAGGCCGAGGGCGTGCCGCTGCTGCTGATCCACTCGATCAACGCCGCCGCCAACGCCTACGAGGTCCGCCCGCTCTACCTGCACGCGCAAGGCGCCCGCCCGGTCTACGCCCTCGACCTCCCGGGCTTCGGCTTCTCCGAGCGGTCGCGCCGCCTCTACGATCCGCGCCTGATGGTGGACGCGATCCACGCCGTCGCCGCCGAGATCGCCGGGCGGCACGGCGGCGTCCGCGTCGACGCGATCGCGGTGTCGCTCTCGGCCACCTACCTCGCCCGCGCCGTGGTCGAGCGGCCCGAGGTCTACCGCGCGATCGGCCTGATCAGCCC
>NZ_VRUX01000536.1:0-2903 GCF_008039885.1 Methylobacterium sp. WL103 | reverse complement strand
CTTCCGCGGCGAGCCCGTTCGGCGGGACGCCCGCGCCCGCCGGCGCCGGCTTCCTCGACACGGCGACGATCCCGTCGGTGCATCCGCTCGCGGACCCGCTGGCGTCGCAGCGCGGCGTTCCGTCAGCGCGGCACGGCCTGCCGGAATTCTTTGTGCCGAACCTGCCGGACGTGGCCGCCTTCCTCCCCGGCGGACCCGACCTGCATCGACAGATCGCGGCGGATCATCCGCGCGCGAACGCCTTCGCCAGCGCCGTCGCGCCGAGCCTCGTGCCGGCCGACCCGTCGAAGGCCGGCGTCGACGTCGCCCAGGAGAACTTCCAACGCACGGGCCGCCCTTCCGGCGACCCCGTGCGGACGGTGGAGCATGGCGGCGACCAGCCGTTCACGTCGGGCGACTATTACTTCCTGACGGGATCGCCGCGGAACGCCAAGCCGCACGCCAAGCCGCAGGCCGCGCCCCGCGTCGAGCCTTCACGGCATCACGGCCCGGTTCCGCGGGTCACCTCGACCCCGTCGAGCCTGGTCGGCGCCCCCTTCGACGTCGAGCGTGTCCGCAAGGACTTTCCGGCCCTTCACCAGAGCGTCAACGGGCATCGGCTGGTCTGGCTCGACAACGCGGCGACCACGCACAAGCCGCAATCGGTCATCGACGCGACCTCCGAATTCTACGCCCGCCACAACTCGAACATCCACCGGGCCGCGCACACGCTGGCCGCCCGCTCGACCGACCTGTTCGAGGGCGGCCGCGATAAGGTGCGCCGCTTCCTCAACGCCCCATCGAAGGACGACATCGTCTTCGTGCGCGGCACCACCGAGGCGATCAACCTCGTGGCGAACTCGTACGGACGCGCCAACATCGGGCCGGGCGATGAGATCATCGTCTCGACGATCGAGCATCATGCCAACATCGTACCCTGGCAGCTGCTCAGCCAGGCCACCGGCGCGACCCTGCGCGTGATCCCGGTCAACGATCGCGGCGAGATCATCTTCGAGCAATACGCGGCCCTGCTCTCAGGGAGGACCAAGATCGTATCGGTGACCCACGTCGCCAACGCGCTCGGCACGGTGAACCCAGTCCGCGAGATCATCGCGCTGGCCCACGCCTACGGCGTGCCGGTGCTCTTGGACGCCGCGCAGTCCACGCCGCACATCCCGATCGACGTGCAGTCGCTCGATGCCGACTTCGTGGTCTTCTCCGGTCACAAGGTGTTCGGGCCGACCGGCATCGGCGCCCTCTACGGCAAGACGCACCTGCTCGAGGCGATGCCGCCGTGGCAAGGCGGCGGCCACATGATCGAGGACGTCACCTTCACCAGGACGGTCTACAAGGGCGCGCCCGAGAAGTTCGAGGCGGGCACACCCGATATCGCCGGCGCCGTCGGCCTCGGCGCGGCGCTCGACTACCTGGAGAGCGCCGGCCTCCCGGCCATCGCCGCCTACGAGCACGACCTGCTCGACTACGCGCAAGCGGGTCTCGCCGACATCAAGGGCCTGCGCCTGATCGGCACCGCCCGCGAGAAGGCCAGCGTGATGTCCTTCACGATCGAAGGCCAGGCGAACGAAGCGGTGGCCCACCATCTCGACCGCCACGGCGTCGCCGTCCGCTCCGGCCACCACTGCGCCCTGCCGGCGTTGCGACGCTTCGGCGTCGACCAATCGATCCGCGCCTCGCTGGCCTTCTACAACACCCGCGAGGACGTGGACGTCTTCCTCCAGGCTCTGCACCGCCTGGCGCGGCACTAGCGGGTCAAGATTTCCGTTGCTGCAGCTTGCTTGATCGAACGAGACGTCGATGCCATTAATCTGGCACCGGCATCTCGCCGTTTCACGCGTCTATCCATTGACTTTTTGTACCAATAAATTCGACTTGATCAATAAATCGATCGAAACATAAATTCAATGTCGATTTGTTATATCAAAACCAAGACGTAATATATTTATTTTTAAATATATGAGATCTGTCAATCCATGACGACCGCCACGCGATTGCCTTCCACGCGGCTCGACCAAAGATACCGGTCAGGTGAGCGGCGTTTGATCCCGTAGCGCATCGCGCCTCCGGACGATCGAGATGCCGGTGTCGATCTCGCGATAGAGGCTGAGGTGGAACAGGTCCCGGCATTTCCGGTCGGCGGCGAACCGATTGCGCGGCTCTCGCGCAAACCTTTGATTGTGCTGATGCTCTCTGAGCCGGGAAGACCCGTTTCCGAAAGGAAACTTTGGTCGGAGTGGCAGGATTTGAACCTGCGACCCCCACGTCCCGAACGTGGTGCGCTACCAGACTGCGCTACACTCCGACGGCCGGCGGCTTCGCCAGCGAGCGGGGGTATAACCGGGGCCAGGGTCGGCCGCAAGCGGCATCTCGCACGGGGTCGCCGTTTCGCACGCTCAGCGCGGGTGGCGGTCCAGCCAATCCTCCGGCAGCGCGCAGCGGGCGATGGTGGCGCCGGCTGCGCGGATCGCCGCGGTGCCGACCGTGCCGGGGCCGGGTTCGAGGTGGTGGAGGCTCCAGGCCTCGGGGTCGTCGCCGACGATCGCGACGAGGCGCGGCGGCGCCGGCGGCAGGGTCAGGGCGAGGTGGTCGAGCGGCAGGGACAGGCCAGCCCCCAGCGCCTTCACCACCGCCTCCTTGCGTGTCCACAATCCGGTGAAGGCCGCATCGACTTCTTCGGGCCGCAGGGCTGCCAGCGCCTCGGCTTCCGCGCGCGCGAAATGCGCACGAGCGATGCGCAACGCGTCGGGAACCGGGCGCAGCGCCTCGACGTCGACCCCGATCGCGGCTTTGGGCGAGACCCCGACGAGGGCGCGTGTGCCCGAATGCGACAGGTTGAAGTGCAGCGCGCCCGCCTGTGCCCCGGCCAGCTCCGGCTTGCCGGCCGGCCCCGGCGCGAAGGCGAGCGC
>NZ_VRUX01000535.1:0-2905 GCF_008039885.1 Methylobacterium sp. WL103 | reverse complement strand
CGCGACGACCGCGGCTTCCGCAACGCCGACCGCCGCAACGCGGGCGAGCGCAACGCCGACCGGGGATCCGAGCGCAACGCCGACCTGCGGGGCGGCCAGGGGGGGCGCAACGGCCAGGACTTGCGGGGCGGCCAAGACCTGCGGGCTGGCCAAGACCTGCGGGGCGGCCAGGACAAGGGCGGCATCCGCAACGCCTCCGAGCGCACGGGCGGCCGTGACGGTGGCCGCCAGATGAGCGGTCAGGGCGGGCGCGATGCCGGCATGACCGGCGGCGCGTCCGAGCGCGGCACCCCGGGCACCCGCGGCGGTGGGCGCGACGGTCGCAACTGATCGGGCTCGCCTCACGAGCGGGGAGGGGGCGACGCCGCCTCCCCGTTCCGTTGCGCCGTCAGTTCCTGAGCACCGGCTCGGCGATGTCGACGGCATGGCGGCCGGCCAGGTATTCCGGCTGGAACAGGCACATCCGCACGGCGTCCCGGTAGCGGCCGTTCATGAAGAACTCGTCCCGCAGGATGCCCTCGGGCCGGAAGCCGCAGCTCTCGTAGATCCGCACGGCGCGGGCGTTGTCCTTGTCGACGTGCAGGTAGAGCTTGTGGATGTTGAGCACGCTGAAGGCGTAGTCCATCGCGATCCGGGTCGCCTGGCGGGCGAAGCCCCGGCCCTGGAACCCGGGGTGGATCGCGATCTGGAACTCGCAGCGCCGGTGCAGGTGGTTGATCTCGACGAGCTCGACGAGGCCCGCCGGCTGGCCGTGCAGCGTCGCGATGATGAAGCGCCGCTCGGTCTGGTTGTGGATGTTGCGCTCGTAGAGCTGCGCCAGCTCGGCGAAGGACTCGTAGGCCTCCTCGAACCAGTAGCGCATGATGCTGTCGTTGTTGTTGAGCTGATGCACGAACATCAGGTCCTCGCGCTCCAGCGGGCGGAGCTTGACCCTGTCGGGAACGGTCTCGTTCATGCGGCGCAGGCCTCGATCAGCCGGCGCAGGAACGCCTCCCCGTCCCTCAGCGCCGCCAGGGTGATGAACTCGTCGGGCTGGTGCGCCTGGTCGATCGAGCCCGGCCCGCAGACCACCGTCGGGATGCCCGCCTGCTGGAAGCGCCCGGCTTCCGTGGCGTAGGGCATCGACACGGTGCGGTTGCGGTTGGCCATCCGCAGCGCCAGCCGCTCGGCCTCCGAGCCCGGATCGGGCAGGAGGCCGGGGATCGCGATCTCCTCGACGGTCTCGATCCGGCCGAAGGGGCCGTAGCGGTTCAGGCGCTCGCGGGTCACCGCCTCGGCCTTGGCCTGGAACAGGCGCGGGATCTCGGCCATGTCGAGGTCGGGCAGGCCGCGGAACTCCCAGTGGAAGGCGCATTCCTTCGGCAGGATGTTGCGGGCGGTGCCGCCGTGGATCGTGCCGACATGCACGGTGGTGGCGGGCGGATCGAACCGGCCCGACGCGTCGCCGCGCGCGATCATCCGGTCGGCGATGGCGTTGAGCCCGGAGACGAGGTCGCAGGCCGCCATCACGGCGTTGGCGCCCAGCATCGGCTTGGCCGAATGCGCCTCGTGGCCGTGCACCGTGGTGTGGAAGGTGACGATGCTCTTGTGCGCGTCGGCGACCTCGAGGTCGGTCGGCTCGCCGACGATCACCGCGCCCGGCCGCGGCAGGTCGAGGCCGAAGCGGGCGATCGCGTCCATCACGCCGAGGCAGGTGGTCTCCTCGTCGTAGGACAGCAGGATGTGGATCGGGCGTTTCAGGTCGGCGGCGAGGTAGTCCGGCACCAGGGCCAGGGCGGTGGCGCAGAAGCCCTTCATGTCGACCGCGCCGCGGCCGTAGGCCCGGCCGTCGGCGACGCGCAGGGTGAACGGGTCGGCGGTCCAGGCTTGGCCTACGACGGGGACGACGTCGGTGTGCCCCGACAGCACGACGCCGCCGTCGACCGGCGGGCCGATCGTGGCGAAGAGCGCGGCGCGGTCGCCGGCGGCGTTCGGGATGCGGGAATAGGGGACGCCCCAGCCGTCGAGGTAGGCGGCGACCCAGTCGATCAGGGCGAGGTTCGGCTTGGAACTCTCGGTGTCGAAGGCGACGAGGTGGGCGAGGATGTCGAGCGGGGTCATCCGCTCGCCGGAACCGGGCATCGGTCGTGTCCTTGGGCGGCCGGCCCCGGGCGCCGGCCCGAAACCGATCAGTGCAGGCTGCGGCGGATATGCGGGCTGTCGAGGGAGAAGGCCGGGATCTCGGCCTCGAAGCTCTCGCCCGCGACCGTGGCCATGGTGTAGCTGCCGGCCATCAGCCCGTCCGGCGTGGTGAGCGGGCAGCCGCTGGTGTAGCAGAACGACTCGCCCGGCTCCAGCACCGGCTGCTTGCCGACGACGCCGGCGCCACGCACCTCCTGGCAGTCGCCGCGCCCGTCGATGATGCGCCAATGGCGCGAGCGGAGCTGCACCTGCTCGGCGCCGTTGTTCACGATCTCGACGGTGTAGGCGAAGAAGTACCGGCTTTCGCCCGGCGAGGATTCCTCCTCGACGAAGCGCGGATTGACGGTCACGCTGATTCCGCGCGTCTCGGCCTTGTACATCGTCCCTAATTGCCCTCTTCAGCGGCGACCGAGTTCGGTCTAGCTCGGGTCTAGACGGCTCGAAGCCGCTTTTCGATGCGACTTTCATCGTGGTAGTTGCCGGGAGAATTCCCGTCAATCGCGTTGAAGTACGTCGCGGCGGCGGCAGGGGCAGGGCCGGCATGGTCGAGGGTTTGACGGGCCGCCCGAGGCGGTTCGGGGACGTGCGGCCCTCGCTGACCGCGCTCGCGCACGGCGCCGCCTGGACGGCGCTCCTGGCGCTCGCGGGCTTCCTCGCCTGGCGCGATCCCGGCACGAACCTGCCACCCGCGGCGGCGCTCGCGGCGGCGCTGATCCTCGACGGC
>NZ_VRUX01000534.1:0-2912 GCF_008039885.1 Methylobacterium sp. WL103 | reverse complement strand
GCTGCGCGACCGCCGCGGCGTCGACGGGCGCGGCATCGAGCTGTCGCGCGAGGGCGTGAACGCCTGCCTCGCCCGCGGCCTGCCGGTGATCCAGGGCGACGCCGACACGGATCTGGAAAACTACCCCGACGACGCGTTCGACGTGGTGGTCCTGTCCCAGACCATCCAGGCGACGCGCAACCCGCGCATCGTGCTGGAGCACCTGCTGCGCATCGGCCGGCAGGTGGTGATCTCGTTCCCGAACTTCGGGCATTGGCGGGTGCGGGCGGAGCTCGCCTTCCGCGGGCGGATGCCGATCACCAAGATCCTGCCTGAGGCCTGGTACGAGACCCCGAACATCCACCACTGCACCATGCGCGACTTCGTGGAGCTGTGCCACGCGGTCGACGCCCACATCGAGAAGGCGGCGGCGCTCGACGCCCGCGGCCGCCCGATGCGCTTTTCGATGCCGTGGTGGTTCTGGAACCTGATCGGCGCGCAGGGGGTGTTTTTGCTGCGGCGGGGTTCGCCCGGCAGAAGGTGAGCGGATGCAGGATGCCGGGTCCGCCGATCCTTGATCCTTCGGGTCGGCGGCCCGTCCACGGAGACCCGACATCCCGTGGTTGAGCGCAGATCAACGCGATGGAAACATACGTTGATCCCACCAGACCGGGCGATGTAGGCTGTATGCGATCCGATTGAATTCAGCGTGTCGCGGATTGATCAGAATGTTGTTCGCGGCCCGCGCAACCACGCTGGGCACGAAGAGCAGGAGCGAACGCCCCTCGTGGAGCCATTCCTCGCCGTAGGCTTTCGATACCGCACAATCGGGATGATCCCACCCCGGAACGGCCGCCTGGTTCAGCATCTCGTACGATAGGCCGACGAAGAGCGTGATCTCGACGAAGTGTTGGTTCGGCGGTAGCGCACCGCTTCCGTGAACGAGCTTCTCCAGTAGTGCCGTCGCATAGTCTGCGGCGGCGTAGATCATCGGGCTTGCCGGCGTGTTCCAACGTCCGGGAAACAGGCCGGACCCGGTGGCATCGAAGATCGGATGGCTGCCGTCGGGATCACCGATGCGATAGGCCATCTGAACCTGACGGAGCGTCTGCCCCGTCACGCCGCCGAGCCGTATTTAAGGCGCCCGAGCACGGCCTCGACCCGTGGGCCGCCGAACTCCGATTCCAGAACCACGTCGATCGGGGGCCGCCCTTCTAGAAGCGGATGCGGCCGATGCAGGAAGTCGCGGGCCGCGTCATCGTCCTTCCAGACCTCGCAAGCCATCTCCCAGACGCGCGCCACGCGGACGACCTTGGCGCCCTCCAGCGCGGAAAGCGTCGCATCGCCTGTCGATGCGGACCGCCGCCGATGCAGGGTCGCCCGCTTCACCAGATGAAAGGCAAAGGTCCGGTCGTCGGGCGCCACCGCGGTGGCGACGCGGGCGACGGCTCCGATCGGCAGGCCAGCATTGATTCGGGCGACCATTTCGGATTGCGGGATGGCGCCGGAAGCGTACGGCGCGATGCCGAGCAGATCGGCAAGAGCGGACTCCTTTTTTCATCGGATGCTCCGAAACCAGATGAGACCATAACAGGTCTCATTCGAGACTTTTGCCACCCGTAGCGCTTCAGTTTCAGCTACTCGGGGCCGCGCCTCCCAGCGCCCTCAATGCGCATTCAAGAAATCCAGCATCGCCGCGTCGAACCGGTCGGTCGCCTCCATGTGGACGAGATGGCCGATGCCCTCGAACACGATCGCCCGGCCGTTCGGCATCTTCGCCGCCAGCGCCGTCGCGTTGTCGGCGTTGCGGCCCATCTTGGCGGCGAGTTCCGGCGGCGCGAAGGGCTTTCCGGGCGCGTTGTGGTCGGCGCCGCCCATGATGAACAGCGTCGGCATGGGAAGCAGCGGGATCTCGTGCACCACCGGCTGCCCCCAGATCATCGTGTAGGAATTCACGAAGGATTGCAGCCAGCGCGGATACTCGCCAGCCTCCTTCACCCGCTCGCGCACCGCGACGAAGGGCTCGATCGCGGCTTCCGGCAGGGACAGCGCGTAGCTCGTCATCAGCTGCCGGCGGTAGGCGGCCGCCGTCAGCTCGCCCTCGCGCTTGAGCAGGGTCTCGTTGCCGACCGGCGGCACGCTGTATCGGTAATCCTCGAGCCCGATCGGCGCTTCGAGGACGAGGCTGTTGACGCGCGCGGGCGCGTTGCGCGCCAGCCGCACCGCCAGCATCCCGCCCATCGAGTGGGCGACCACGTCGACCCGTGGCAGGTTGAGGCGGTCGAGCAGCGCGACGGTGTCGGCGGCCATCGCGTCGAAGGTGAACGGGCCGACCGGCTTCGAGGACTTGCCGAAGCCGAGCTGGTCCGGCGCCACCACGCGGTAGCCCGCTCCGGTCAGCGCCGCGATGACCGGGGCCCAGTAGCTCGCCGGAAAGTTGCGGCCGTGCAGCAGCAGGGCGGTACGGCCGTTGGCGGCGCCAGTCGGCGCCACGTCCATGTAGGCGAGGCGCTGGGCCTCGCCGTCGCGCGACAGGGCGAGGAAGCGCACCGGATACGGGTAGGCGAACCCTTCCAGCCCGATCCCGAGGGGAGTCGCATCCTGCGCGGCCGCCGCCATCGGCAGCAGGGGCAGCAGGGCGAGCAGGAGAGCTGTGGTCCGTGTCGTCATCGGCATCTCGGGGCGTCCCTCGGATCGAAGCCAAGACCCGATGCCGTGTCGCGAAGGCGGAAAAGCGGCGCATGCGGGAAGGATCGCGCCGCCATGTCACCGGCGCGCTGCTCGATCCTGCGTGAGGCCCCTATGTCCGAAGCGAGGCAGCGGATGCAGGCCGCCGAGGCCGGCGGCGCACAGCGGGGTTTTCGAGGATGAGCGAGACGGCCGGATCGCCCGGACGACGCGAGGCCTGCGGCCCGGAGGACGGCCCGCCCCGT
>NZ_VRUX01000533.1:0-2919 GCF_008039885.1 Methylobacterium sp. WL103 | reverse complement strand
AGCTCAGCTTGTGCCCGCGCTGCTCCAGCGGCCCCTGGGGCACGAGCCCGTCGAGGCCGGCCAGGACCGCGTGGACGCCGGCCCGGTCCCAGTCGGCGGAGACAGCGGCGCGCCACGCGAGGTCGGCGGCGTAGGTCACGCCGTTGGGGTCGAGATGGTAGATCTCGGAGCCGACCGAGGTGATCATCACCTGCGGCCGCGGGCTCATCTGCTGCTCGAGGATCGCCATCGCGCTGTGGAACGACCGGCCGGTGGCGACGCCGAAGGCTAGCCCCGCTTGGCGACTGCGCCAGCGCCGGAAGATGCCGAGCGCCGCCGCGCAGCCGACGAGCGTGTTGTCGATGTCGCAGACCAGCATCTGGCACGGCGCCGTCAGGGGCGGCTGCGGCGCCAGCAGCGCACCGAGCAGGGCGTGGTAGCGCGCGGCGTGCTGGTCCCAATCGTAGGCGGCGGCCGCGCGGGCGCCGCCTGCCACGCAATCGGCGTACAGCACCGGCTCGCGGAGGATGCGCAGGCACGCCGCCGCGATGGCGTCGGGCGCGCGCGGGTCGACGAGGAGCCCGTTGCCGCAGGTCTCGACGATGTCGTTGGGGCCGCCGCTGTCGGTGGCCACCAGCGGCAGCCCGGCGGCCGAGGCCTCCAGCAGCGTCAGGCCGAACGGCTCGTTGAGCGCAGGGTTCACGAAGACGCCGCCGCGGGCGCGGGCGTAGGCGTAGATCGCCGGCACGTCCTCGGGATCGTGGGTCTTCGGGTAGGCCACACGCCCGTAGAGGTCGTAGCGGTCGATCAGCACCAGGATCTCGCGCAGGGTGGCGGGCATGTCGCCGTCGAGCGCGTCGATGTCCTCGCGCATGCCCGCCATCAGGACGAGGTTCGCACGCGCCTGAAGCTCGGGGCTCTCGCCGTAGGCCCGCACCAGGGCGGCGAGATTCTTGCGCGCCACCGGCCGAGCCAGCGCCAGCAGCGCGGGCTTCTCAGGTTCGTGCAGGAAGCGGTCGATGGTGGCGTCGACCCGTGCCAGCGGCTGGGCCGCGGTGAACCGCGCCAGGTCGCTGCCCGGCGGCAGGACCCGGATGCGCCCGGGATCGTAGGCGGCGTACCCGGCATACTGCACCTCCGCCTCGTCGCGCGAGGAGGCGACGACGAGGCTTGCCCGTGCCAGCGCGCCTTCCTCGGCGGCGATGCGATGCACGAGATCGGGGGCGTCCTCCGCGCCGGCACCCATCAGCGCGGCCTTCACCCGCCCGAGCGAGTGCGCGGTGAACACGAAGTGGATGCCGAGCGCGTCCTGGACAAGCGCCGCCACCGAGGCGGCGTCGGCATAGTGGGCGTGGATCATGTCCGGCGCCCGCGGCTGCCGGGCGATCCAGGCGACGAGGTTTCGGGCGAAGCTCGCGACCTCCGCGTGCATTTCCTCTTTGGAACGGTAGGCCGGCGACGCGCTTGCGAGCCGCACCAGTTCCACCTTGTCGGAGATCCGCTCTTCAGGCACGGCGTAGTCGGGGCCGTGGATGCCGTCGAACAGGCGCGTCGCCATGACGATCCGCGCGATGCCAGCATCCTGCGCGGAGGCCGCCACGAGGTCGAGCAGGTAGCGGATGTGGCCACCGGTGTCGGCGGTGAGGCCGAACGCGACTCCACCGCCGCGAAGGCAGCCTTGCAGGGCGACATGCAGGACGAACATCAGGCGGCCGGCGTCTCAGCCGTGACCGGGCGAGGAAACGTTACAGGTGAGGTCTCGACCGTGATCCGCGTCGCCCAAGTCGCCCCCAACATCTTCCCCGTTCCCCCCGAGCATCACGGCGGCACGGAACGGGTCATCCACGATCTCGGCACGGCGCTGCATCTTATGGGTGTGGAGGTAACGCTGTTTGCCCCCTCCGACAGTGCGACAGACTTGCCGCGCGTCGGCGACCACCCGAGCCTCGCCGCCCTGGAACGGCGCCACGGGCGGGTCGCGCCGGGCGTCCCGGCTGCGCTCGACGCCCTGCAGCTCGAGGCGCTGCGGCTGCGCCTCGACCAATTCGACATCGTACATTGCCACGGCGAGTTCGCGCATGCGGCGCTCCTCGGGGCGCGCCGCCGCCACAGTCTCACGACGGTGCACTGGCGGGTGGACGAGCTCGACCGGGCGCTGTTCTTCGCGGGCTTCCCGGACCTGCCGGTGGCGGCGATTTCGGCGGCGCAGGCGGCCGAAATCCCGGCCGCGAACCGGGCCGGGATCGTGCATCACGGCATCGCGCGGGACCGCTACGCGCTGAGTCGGCGACCCGAGGCGCACGTCGCCTTCGTCGGGCGGATGACCGACCAGAAGCGGCCGGACACCGCGATCCGCGTCGCGCGCGCCGCCGGCCTGCCGATCAGGCTCGGCGGCACCATCGACGTCGGCAACCCGGACTATTTCGAGCAGCGGGTGCGCCCGCTTTTGGGCGACGACGCGACCTACCTCGGACCCGTGGACGACCGCCGCAAGGCCGACCTCCTGGGCAGCGCACGGGCGCTGTTGTTCCCGATCGACTGGCCGGAGCCCTTCGGGCTCGTGATGATCGAGGCGATGGCCTGCGGCACGCCGGTGGTCGCCTGGAACCGCGGCTCCGTGCCGGAGATCGTCGAGGACGGCGTCACCGGCTTCATCGTTTCCTCGGAGGCGGAAGCGGTGACGGCGCTCGGGCGGATCGGTCAGCTCGACCGCGCCCGGGTCCGCGCACGCTTCGATGCGCGCTTCACCGCCGACCGCATGGCGGCCGACTACCTCGCCCTCTACCGCCGCCTGCTCGCCGCCTGATGCGGGTCGCCTACCTCGCCTGGGATTACCCGCCGGCCCCGAGCGGCCTCTCGACCGCGGCCCGCGAGATCGCCGAGAGCCTCGCCGAGGCCGGCGCCGACGTGACCGTCTTCACCCTCGACCGCACGGGGTGC
>NZ_VRUX01000532.1:0-2920 GCF_008039885.1 Methylobacterium sp. WL103 | reverse complement strand
GTGTCCAGCACCCGGGCGAGCACGTCGCCGCCGCGGCTCGCCGCGGACTCGACGATGCGGCCTTCGGCGAACCGCACCTGGATGCCCTCGATCAGCGTACCCTGGTACGAGAGCGGCTTGGTGCTGGTGACGTGGCCCTCGACCCGCGCCCGGTGCGGCGTGGTGAAGACCTCCTCCGTCGGGATGTTGGCGTTGCAGGTGATGCCGCTGCGCGAGGTCGCCGCGCCGCCGCACCATTCGTGCTCGTCGGCAAGGCCGACGGTGAGGTCGGTGCCCGGCCCGCGGAAGCGGATCGCCGAGAAGCGGTGGCCGTTCAGCAGGTCCTTGCGCGCGTGGAGGTGGGCGTTGTGTGCGCTCCAGGCGGCGAGCGGGTCCGGGCCGTCGACGCGGGAGGCGGAAAACACCGCGTCCCAGAGCCGGGCGACGGCCTCCGCCTCGGGGAGGTCGGGGAACACGGTGCGCGCCCAGGCCGGGGTCGCCGCCGAGACGATGGTCCAGTTGGTGGCGAAGTTGGCGATCAGTTCCAGCGCCGGCACGTAGGCCTTGGAGCGCGACCGGTTGGCGCGGGCGACCTTCTCCGGGTCCTGGGCCGAGAGCAGCGACGGGTCGTCGCCGCTGATCGCAAGGCGGGCGGCGCCGTTGCGGTAGGCCTCCGCCATGCCCGAATAGAGCCAGCCGGCGGCTTTGTCGAAGGCGGCGTCGGGGGCATGCGCGAAGCGCGCGAGCGTCGCGACGTCGTCGCCGAGCAGCGTGGTCACGAGGGAGGCGCCGGCCCGGTAGGCCTCCGCCGTGATGGCGCGGGCCAGCGGCAACGCCTCGAGCGGCGCGGTCAGGACCAGTTCCTGCCCGGGCTGAAGGTTGAGGCCGACCCGGACGGCCACGGTGGCGAGCCGGTCGAGCCGCTCCCCGTGCGTCGATCCCACGACCGGCGGCTCAGCATGCGCGTTCATCGCGACCCTTTCCCGTGACGTCCGATCCTGTCGTGCAGGATCGAGCCCTGCAAGATCGGTGCGGGGTCTAACGGATCAGGCGGTGCGCGACCAGATCAGGCGGCGCGCGACCGGTTCAGGCGGCGCGCGACCAGGTGATCTCGCCGAGGCTCTCGCGGAAGGCGAAGCGCATCAGGTGATCGGAGACGACGTTCTCCAGGCGAGTCAGCCCGGCGGGATCGGAGGTGGCGATCCGCATCAACAGGGCGTCGGGCTCGGCGTCGAAGGTGCAGACCCGGTCCTCGCCGAACGGCACGGTGCCGTGCTCGGGGGTCGCGGACACCGGGAACTTGTGGCTCCAGTGGCGGCAGAGCTGCTGCAGGTAGCGGCTCGCCTCGGCGGTCTGCACGCGGGCCTGAGAGGTGGGCATCTCGATCGTCTCCTTGAAACGTCACATCGCGGGCCGGCCGCCGTCTTCGCGTCTGCGAAGACCCGCCGCTGGCCCAAGCAAGTGCTGGACCCTGCTGCCGGCCGCGCGACCGAGGTCCACGTTCCAAACGCAACCTCAGCCGTTAACGCCCGGCTAACGCAGGGAAACCCGCACGCTCCCGGCCTGACTCCGGCCGGTCGCGAGTCGCACCTTGGACCGGCCGATGAGCCGATTTATGGCGCGATGCGTCATGCATCATGGCGACAGATGGTGCGTCGCACAATGGAATTCCACCCGCCTCGGCAGTCCGCGACGCGGAACGTCAGGGCAGGGCGGGCTGCGGGTCGGACGACAGGGCGACGACCTTGCCCGGATTGAGGCGATCCTGCGGGTCGAGGCCGGCCTTGATCGCCCGCATCAGGTCGAGGGCGACCGGGTCGCCGTAATGCTGCAGCTCGTCGCGCTTGATCAGGCCGACGCCGTGCTCGGCGGCGATCGAGCCGTCCATCGCGGTCACGATATCGTGGACGATGCGGTTGAAGTCGGCCCAGGCGCCGAGGAACGCGGCCTTGTCCATGCCGACCGGCTGGCTGAGGTTGAAGTGCATGTTGCCGTCGCCGACATGGCCGAAGGCGCAGACGCGAAGGCCCGGCATCGCCGCCTCGCAGGCCGCGCTCGCCTGCTCGACGAAGTCGGCGAGCCGCGACAGCGGCACCGACACGTCGTGCTTGATCGAGCCGCCCTCGTAGCCCTGCGCATCCGAGAGGTGCTCGCGCAACGCCCAGAGCGCGAGGTTCTGCGCCTCGCTCGCCCCGAGGGTCGCGTCCTCGACGAGCCCGTCCTCGATCGCGTCCGAGAGCGCCGCCTCGAGCTCGGCCCTCGTGTCGGCGTCGGGCCGGGCGGAGGCGAGCTCGATCAGCGCGTAGGCGCCGTGCGCGCCGGCCAGCGGCCGCACCGTGCCGGGCATGTGCCGCAGCACCATGTCGAGCCCGACCGGCGGGATGAACTCGAAGGCGGTGAGATCCCGGTCGGCGCGCTTGCGCAGGCGCGCGAACAGGTCGAGCGCGACCCGCACCGAGGGCAGCCCGACGAACCCGACCGTGCGCGAGGCTGGCTTCGGGAACAGCTTGAGCACCGCCTTCGTGATGATGCCGAGCGTGCCCTCGGAGCCGACGAACAGGTGCTTGAGGTCGTAGCCGGCGTTGTTCTTGCGCAAGGCCTTCAGGCCGTTCCACACCCGGCCGTCGGCGAGCACCACCTCGAGCCCGAGGAAGAGGTCGCGGGCGTTGCCGTAGGCGAGCACGGCGATGCCGCCGGAATTGCAGGCCAGCGCCCCGCCGATGCGCGCGGACCCGCGCGAGGCGTAGGAGAGCGGGAACAGCAGCCCGGCGGCGTCGGCCGCGTCCTGCACGTCGGCGAGGATCGCGCCGGCCTCGACCACGATGCTGGCGTTCACGGGGTCGAGCGACACGATGCGGTTCATCCGCGCCAGCGACAGCACCACGCCGCCATGCGGCACGCCGCCGCCGACGAGCCCGGTGTTGCCCCCCTGCGCCACCAC
>NZ_VRUX01000531.1:0-2921 GCF_008039885.1 Methylobacterium sp. WL103 | reverse complement strand
GCGCCCGGTCGGCGAGCGCCGACGCGTGGCGCAGGTTCTCCGCCCGGCCCGCCCGCGTCCGGGCGCGGGCGATCCCGTCGTAGAGCTCGGCCTCGAGCATCAGGGTGTCGTAGCCCTTCTCGAGGATCGGGTTGGCCTTGAGGCCGGCCAAAGCCGTCTCGAACTCGGCGCCGGCCACCTCGCCGTCGGCGACGATGACGTTGGCGGCGGCCGAGACCGCCGCCAGCATCAAGGCCTTGTCGCCGGCATAGGCCGTCACCGCCTGGGTCAGGCGGCCGAAGATGTCTTTCAGGAAGCTCATGGGAACCGGGTCTTTGGGGTCGCCGATGCGTCGGGGGGATAACAGAACCCGGGCGGTCCGTGTTGCACCGATGACGGCCCGCGTCGAACGGACATGATCGAGAAAAACGCAGGCGCGATGATGCCCCGTCGCCCGGCCTCCCGGTCCGGATGCCGGCCGACCGTCGGGCCGGGCGCGCCTACCCCCAACGGGCGCGCCCGGCCCGCATGGTCCGGCCTCGTCGAGGTGCCGTGGGCCGGCCGCTTCAGCGCCAGAACGGCTTGAGGTCGGTCAGAGCGCCGTGGGCCTCGGCCGCGCCCGCGAGCAGGTCGTCCGCCTTCGCCTCGGCGTCGGCGGTGGCGAGGCCCGCGGCGAACAGGGCCTGGCCGTCGAGGGCGTCCGGCTTGGGGCCGGACTCGTCGGCGAGGCCGGCCATCACCGCGTGCGCGGTGGCGAGGTCGTTGAGGCCGCCGAGGTGGTCCTGAAGGTCGGACAGGGCGGCGGCGAACGCCTTGTGGCGCCGACGCGCCTTCCGGCCGCCGTAGAGGCCCGCGAAGAACTCGGCACCGTAGCGCAGCTTCTTGCCGGCGATGCGCACGCGATGGCGCGCCTCCGGGTCGAGCCGTTCGATGTGACGGCCGCGCTTGGCGATCCGCCGGCGCAGGCGCTCCAGCACCTCCGTGGCGAGCTCGCGGGCAGGCGCGTCGCGGAGCTTGCCCGCGCCCTCCCGCCACGGGCCGACCTCGATCCATGCGAGCAGGTCGAGGAGCAGGCCGCGCCATTCGGGCGAGGCCAGGATCGCGCCGACGGCGTCGTGCGCCCGGTCGCGCTCGGTCTCCAGGCGCTCGCGCAGGGCGACGAGCCCCGGCTCGTCCGGCCGCCGGGCGATCTCCTCGGGCAGGGTGCTCTCGAGGAACACGTCGAGGTTGCGCGCCCGGCCGAACGGCTCGGTGACGCGCTTGATCTCGTCGCCGAGCGCGGTCGCGCGGGCGTCGCCCGCCAGCATCGGCCGGAACAGCCAGAGCGCGGTGCGCAGCCGCCGCAGGGCCACCCGCATCTGGTGCAGCGCCTCCGGGTCGCGGGCGTGCCGCCAGACGTCCTCGTTCAGGCGCAGGTGCCGCAGGCACCCGAGCGCGATGTGGCGGAAGGCCTCGCCGCCGGTCGCGTCCTTCGGCAACGGCGACATGTCGGACTTGCTCGGCCGTGCGGCCTTGCCGTCGCGCAGGGCGAAGCCGCGGGCGCTCTTGGACAGCACGCCGACGCGCAGCGGCACCGTCTCGGCGAGCACCTGGGCCAGCGCGAACAGGTCGGCGGGGTTTCCGGATTCGAGCTCCAGCTCGAGCTCGCACAGGGGCGCGTCGCCCTTTTCCGTCTCGACCCGGCCCTCGTCGAGGGTCGCCGCGATCCGCGAGGCGCCGTAGGTCACCGGCCGCACCGAGCGCATCACCACGGTTCGGAACTGCGCCACCAGCGCCGGCGCCTTCGCCTCGGCGATGAGGTCGGCCACCGGCGTGCCGGCGAAGGCCGACGGATCGAGCGCCTCGCCGGCGACCGGGCTCTCCCATTCCGCCCGGTCGAACAGTCCGGCCGCGCCCGAGCCCGCCTTCACCGTCTGGACGAAGCTCTCCCCCGTCCGCCGCACCCGAAGCGTCAGGTCGGCGGCGCGCAGCGCCCCGTCCTCGGTGTCGTAATAGGTCGCCGCGAGAAGCTTCGGCTCGGAGGCTCCGGCTTCGCCGTGCCCGTCAGCTTGCCCTTCACCGTGCCCCTGCAGGAGCGGGTGTGCGCCGAGGGCGGCGAGGTCGGGGCCCGTGCAGTCCAGCTTCAGCTCGATCTCGCGCGGCGTGTCCATGTAGCGTGTCGTCCGTTGGTTTCGGGCCGTAGCCCCGTCACCGCGAGAACGCACCGGACTCTCCTCCGATCCGTCGCGGTCCGCAGCCCTGTAGCACGCGCGGGGCCAGGGTGCCGCAC
This sequence comes from Methylobacterium sp. WL103, assembly GCF_008039885.1. Classification (NCBI taxonomy): domain Bacteria; kingdom Pseudomonadati; phylum Pseudomonadota; class Alphaproteobacteria; order Hyphomicrobiales; family Methylobacteriaceae; genus Methylobacterium; species Methylobacterium sp. WL103. The sequence continues at coordinate 673 of NZ_VRUX01000531.1, read as the reverse complement.
CCCGCGCCGCACCCCGCGCCGCATCCGCGAAGTTCGCCCTTGGTGGCGCCTGCGCTTCGTGCAAAAGCCTGATGCGATAACCTATCGTGCGCAATCGACTGCGGTGGGGTCCTGCCCGGCGGGCGCGTCGCGGGATCAGGTGGCGCGACGTGGCCGTTCATGGGAACGGCTTGCATGTCCGGTGCGTGCGCGGCCATGTCGTCGGACGAACGCCGCGCGGCGGCAGCGATTTTGGAAGTACGCCCGGTCGGGACGGTGACGAGCAAGCGATGAAGACACTCCTCGTCGGCGTGATCGGACATGTCGATCACGGCAAGACCGCGCTGGTCCGGGCGCTCACCGGCATCGAGACCGACCGGTTGAAGGAAGAGAAGGCCCGCGGCGTCTCGATCGTGCCGGGCTTCGCCCTCCTCGCGCCCGAGGGGCGTGACGGCGAGATCGACCTCGTCGACCTGCCCGGCCACGAGCGCTTCGTCCGCGCGATGATCTCGGGCGCCACCGGCATGGGCGCGGTGCTGCTGGCGGTCGACGCCAACGAGGGCATCAAGCCGCAGACCCTCGAGCACCTCGAGATCGCCCGGTTGATCGGCGTGCGTCGCGGGGTCGTCGCGCTCACCAAGTCCGACCTCGTCGCGCCCGAGCGGCTGGCGGAGCGCGCGGCCGAGGTCGGACT
>NZ_VRUX01000530.1:0-2923 GCF_008039885.1 Methylobacterium sp. WL103 | reverse complement strand
GCGCAGGGGCGGGCGAGTGGCTCGGGCGCGTCGGCCTCGCCACCTTCGCCGACCGCTATCCGCACACGCTCTCGGGGGGGCAGCGCAAGCGCGTGGCCCTCGCTCAGGTGCTGATCCGCGACCCCGAGATCCTGCTGATGGACGAGCCGTTCGGGCCGCTCGACGCGCAGACCCGGCAGATCATGGGTAACCTGCTGCTCGACCTCTGGGCCGCCGACCGCAAGGCGGTGCTGTTCGTCACCCACGACCTGGAGGAGGCGATCGGCCTGGCGGACCGGGTCGTGGTGCTGTCGGCCGGGCCGGCGGCGCGGGTCGTCGGCGACTTCCCCGTCGCCCTGACTAGGCCGAGGGACATCGCCGAGATCCGCCTCGACCCGCAGTTCCACGCGCTCTACCAGCGGATCTGGTCTTGCCTGCGCGTCGAGGTCTCGCGCGCCTACGCGAACGGGCCGGCATGACGCCTCACCCTTCGGAGACCCGCCGGTGAACCGTTTCGGCCTGCTCGCGCTCCAGATCCTCGTCGGGGTAGCGGGCTTCGCGATTTGGCACGTGCTCACCGTCTACCCAGTGCTCGGCCAGCCGCGGCAGATCCAGTTCTTCTTCTCGACTCCCGGCGCGGTGTTGGCGCGGACCTGGACCGAGATCACGTCGCCCGAGATCTGGGGCCACATCGCGATCACTCTGCAGGAGACGGTGCTGGCCTTCGCGTTCGGGGCTGCGGGCGGCATCGCCTTCGGCTTCCTGTTCGCGCGCAACGCGTTGCTGGCCGCGGTGTTCGACCCCTACATCAAGGCGGCCAACGCCCTGCCGCGGGTGGTGCTGGCACCGATCTTCGCTCTGTGGTTCGGCCTCGGCATCTGGTCCAAGGTGGCCCTCGGGTTCACGTTGGTGTTTTTCATCGTGTTCTTCAACGTCTACCAGGGGGTGCGCGAGGTCAGCCCGATGGTACGCGACAACGCCCGCATGCTCGGGATGAGCGAGCGCGGGCTGCTGCGCCACGTCTACTGGCCGTCGGCGCTCACCTGGATGTTCTCCTCGCTCCACACCGCGGTGGGCTTCGCGCTGGTCGGGGCGGTGGTCGGCGAATATCTCGGCGCGTCGGCCGGGCTCGGCTACAAGATCCACGAGGCCGAGAGCGTGTTCGACGTGACGGGCGTCTTCGCCGGGATGCTGATCCTCACCGTGTTCGTCGTCCTGATCGACGCCCTCGTCACCCTGGCCGAGAACCGCCTCCTGGCCTGGCGCCCGCGCGGCCCGCAGGGACGGAACTGAAAGGACGTTTGCGATGCACCGCCGCTCATTCCTCGCCGGATCCGCCGCGGTGCTCGCCGCTTGCAGGGACGCGCAAGCCGACACCGTGAAGGTGCGGATCGGGGTCGGCGGCAAGCCGCTGCTCTACTACCTGCCGCTGACGGTTGCCGAGCGGAAGGGCTACTTCGCGGAGGAGGGCGTCGAGGCCGAGATCTCCGATTTCGGCGGTGGCGCCCGCTCGCTGCAGGCGCTGGTCGGCGGCTCGGTCGACGTCGTCACCGGGGCCTACGAGCACACGATCCGCATGCAGGCCAAGGGTCAGGACGTCCGCGCCGTGTGCGAACTCGGTCGCCTGCCGGCGATCGTCATCGCCGTGCGCAAGGACCTCGCCGGCACGGTGAAGTCCGTCGCCGACTTCAAGGGCCGGAAGGTCGGCGTGACCGCGCCGGGCTCGTCCACGGCGCTCGCGGTGCAGTTCGCGATGATCAAGGCCGGGCTGAAGGCCACCGACGCGCCGCTCATCGGCATCGGCGGCGGGGCCGGCGCCGTCGCCGCGATCAAGCGCGGCGAGATCGACGCGATCGCCCACCTCGACCCGGTCATCGCCAAGCTGGAGGCCGACGGCGACATCCAGATCCTCGTCGACACCCGCACCGAGGCCGGGACCCGCGCCCTTTTCGGCGGACCGAACCCGGCGGCGGTGGTCTACACCAAGCAGGATTGGATCGAGCACCACCCGGCGGCGATGCAGCGGGTGGTCAACGCTTTCGCCAAGGCGCTCAAGTGGCTTGCCACAGCCTCGCCCGAGGCGATCGCCGACCTCGTGCCCGCCACCTACCAGTTCGGCGACCGGGCGCTCTACGTCCAAGCGGTGGGCAAGTCGCTCGAAAGCTACTCGCGCACCGGCATCCCGACCCAGGAGGGCATGACCAGCGTCCTCGACCTGGTGCGGACGCTGGACGCGGAGATGCAGAGTGCGCAGATCGACCTTGCGACCACTTTCGACGACCGCTTCATCAAGCGCGCGATGGGCTGATTACGGCAGGGCCGCGGGCGCTCAGAATTCGCCGCCAAGACCGGCTCGCACCCCGTGGCCGCCGTCTCCGCCGTAGGCGTAGCCGACGTTGATCGCCAGCGGGACCGCAGTCGGCAGACGGTGAGAGAGCGCCGCGCCGCCGGCCCACTCGCCGCGGTAGGTCGCGCTGTTCAGCACCCAAGTGGTGCGGCCGGGGGCCGAGGGCATCGAGGCGGTCGGCATCGCCAGCGCGGTGGCGACGCCCTGGCGGGCCTCGCGACGCGTCTCGGTGCTATACTGCGATAGGGCATTGGTGCGCGATTCGAGGGTGCCGACGCGGGCCTCGACTCCGCCGAGCCGCCCCTCCGCCGAGTCGAGGCGGGAGCCGAGGCCGGCGATCGTGCTAGGGCCGTAGCCCGAGGTGGCGAGGTTTCCTGCGGTGTCCGAGGTGACGAACCGCGTCTCGCCGGACTGGGCCGCGGCGCTCTGGGCCGACCCGATCCCGCCGAGCGTATAGGTATTTGAGCCGTTGCCGATCGCGACCTGGTTCGCGCGGGTGGTCCGGGCGCCGGGGCCGATGGCGATCGCGTTGGCTTGTGTCGCCGAGGCGCTGCGGCCGATGGCGATCGACCCGTCGCCGGCGGCGTTCGCCTGCGT
>NZ_VRUX01000052.1:0-15502 GCF_008039885.1 Methylobacterium sp. WL103 | reverse complement strand
GCCTGACGCTCACGCACCCCGACCCCGACCGGATCGCCGCGCTCCACCGGACGTTCGGCCTCGCGGACACGCCGGCGGTCCGGGCCGGGGCGTTCGGCTACCGCGCCGAGATCGCGACGCCCGGCGGCCTGCGCGTGCTATCCTGAAGCTTCGGCGGCGGTTGCCAGCCGGCTCATCCAGCAGGAGACCGTCCCCATGGCCCTCGTCTGCCCCGTGATCCTCGGCTCGGTCCGCGCCGACCGGCAGGGCCTTCGCGTCGCGCGCTTCCTGATCGTGCAGCTGGAGGCGCGCGGCTGGGAGGCGCCGCTGGTCGACCCCGCCGCGCTGCAGCTGCCGCTGCTCGACCGGATGTACAAGGAGCACCCGAAGGGCGAGGCGCCGCCGAAGCTCGAGGCGCTGGCGGAGCTCTACCGCCGTGCCGACGCCTTCGTGGTGGTCTCGGCCGAGTACAACCATTCGGTGCCGCCGGCCCTGTCGAACACCCTCGACCACTTCCTGGAGGAGTATTTCTGGCGGCCCTCGGCGATCTGCTGCTACTCGGCCGGGCAGTACGGCGGCGTGCGCGCGGCGATGCAGCTCCGGGCGATGCTGGCCGAGCTCGGCATGCCGAGCATCCCCTCGCTGCTGCCGGTGCCGCGGGTCGGCAAGGCGCTCGACGAGGCCGGCACGCCCGCCGAGCCCTGGCTCACCAGGGCCGCGGGCCGGTTCCTCGACGAGCTGACTTGGTACGCCGAGGCGCTGAAGGCCCAGCGGCAGAAGGGCACGCCGTACTGAGCCCCGGCTGGCACCGCGATTGCCAAGGCCCCAGCCGAGTGGCGGTCGCGAGGCGGGCAAAGGCATGAACGAGAGCGTGGAGCGGGTCCGGGACGCCCTGGCCGAGCTGATCAAGGCGGCGCTGATCTCCGACGACCGCACGAGCCTCGCCTGCCGCGACGCGGCGCGAGCCAAGTTCGCGGCGCTGGCGGCCGACCCGCCCGACGCCGCCTCGGTGCGCGTGGACGGCGCCTGGACGCTGGCGATCCAGGCGGCCGAGGCGCCGGAGTTCCGCGACGCCGAGGGCCAGGTCAACCTGACCCTGCCGCGCGCCGCGCCGTTCGCCCTCGACGACCTCACCGCCCCCGGCTTCGACGTGGATTCCGCCGTCGAGACGATCCGCAAGTCGGCCTCGACCGGCTGAGGGCCGGCGTCGGCGGCCGACGCCTGTTGAGGGCGGGCCGCGCCGATGTTGCTCCGGATCGGGCGCAGCACCATGTTGGGGAGGACAAGCGCGGTCCTCGATCGCGATCCCCGAACAGAACCGTCGCCGCGCGCGGCGCGAGCGAGCCCAAAGCCTTTGGCCAGACGCATCGACACCCAGGCGGGTGAACCCTCCCTGCCCTCGCGCGAGCAGATCGTCGCGTTCATCGCGCAGGCGACGGACACGGTCGGCAAGCGCGAGATCGCGCAGGCCTTCGGCATCAAGGGCGCCGACAAGATCGGGCTGAAGCGCATCCTCAAGGAGATCGAGGAGGACGGCGACATCGCCCGTGGGCGCGGCGGCCTGTCGAAGGCCGGGCGCCTGCCCCCGGTGGTGCTGGCCGACATCCGCTCGCGCGACCGCAACGGCGACTTCCTGGCCTTCCCCGCCGAGTGGGATGCGGGCAAGGGCAAGCCGCCGACCATCGTGCTCCACGCCCCGCGCGGCGGCCGCAAGCCGAGGGGGCTGACCGCCGGCATCGGCGACCGGGCGCTTCTGAAGGTCGAGCCGGACGGCGCCGACGGGCGCTACACCGGCCGCGTCGTCAAGGTGATCGGCAAGAACAAGGCCGAGATCATCGGCGTGTTCCGCGAGGGCGCCCAGGGCGGGCGCATCGTGCCGGTGGAGAAGCGCTCGCAGGGGCGCGAGATCCTGATCCCGCCCGGCGAGGAGGGCGAGGCCCGCGAGGGCGACCTCGTCAGCGTCACGCTGGAGCGCGAGACCCGCTTCGGCCTCCCGCGCGGCCGGGTGCGCGAGCGCCTCGGCTCACTGGGCTCCGAGAAGGCGGTGAGCCTGATCGCGCTGCACCTCCACCACATCCCGCACGTGTTCGCGGAGGCGACGCTGGCGGAAGCGGATGCGGCCAAGCCCGCCACGATGAAGGGCCGCGAGGATTGGCGCGACCGGCCGCTGCTGACCATCGACCCGCCGGACGCCAAGGACCACGACGACGCCGTGATGGCGCAAGCCGACGACGACGCGGGCAACCCCGGCGGCTTCGTCGTCACGGTGGCGATCGCGGATGTGGCGGCCTACGTCCGCCCCGGCACCAGCCTCGACCGCGAGGCGCTGGAGCGCGGCAACTCGGTCTACTTCCCCGATCGCGTCGTGCCGATGCTGCCCGAGCGCATCTCCAACGACCTGTGCAGCTTGCGCGAGGGCGAGGACCGCCCGGCGCTCGCGGTGCGGATGGTGGTCGCCGCCGACGGGACCAAGCGGAAGCACAGTTTCCACCGGGTGATGATGCGCTCGCGCGCAAAGCTTTCCTACGCGCAGGCGCAGGCGGCGATCGACGGGCACGGCGACGATGCAGTCAACGCGCTGCTCGATGGGGCGCTCCGCCCGCTCTGGGCCGCCTACGCCGCGTTGAAGGAAGCGCGCGACAGGCGCGGGCCGCTTGCCCTCGACCTGCCGGAGCGCAAGGTGCTGCTCACCGCCGACGGGGCGGTCGACCGGGTGATCGTGCCGGAGCGCCTCGACGCGCACCGGCTGATCGAAGAGTTCATGATCCAGGCCAACGTCGCGGCGGCCGAGACCCTGGAGGCGGCACGTCAGGTGCTGATCTACCGGGTGCACGACGAGCCGGCGATCGAGAAGATGCGGGCTCTGGGCGAAGTGCTCGCCTCCGTCGGCGTCAAGCTGCCGAAGGAGGGCGCGCTGCGCCCGGCGCTGTTCAACCGCATCCTGGGGGCGGTGGCCGAGACCGAGCACGCGCTGTTCATCAACGAGGTGGTGCTGCGCAGCCAGGCCCAGGCCGTCTACGCGTCCGAGAACCTCGGGCATTTCGGGCTGAACCTGCGCCGCTACGCCCACTTCACCTCGCCGATCCGGCGTTACGCCGACCTCGTCGTCCACCGGGCGCTGATCACGGCGGGGCGCATGGGCTCGGACGGGCTCTCGCCGGACGTGACGGCGGCCGACCTCGCACAGGTCGGCGAGCAGATCTCGGCGGCCGAGCGCCGCGCCATGGCGGCCGAGCGCGAGACCATCGACCGGCTGATCGCCCACCACCTCGCCGACCGGGTCGGCGCGAGCTTCCACGGCCAGATCGCAGGCGTGACGCGGGCCGGCCTGTTCATCAAGCTGGCCGACACCGGCGCCGACGGCTTCGTGCCGATCTCGACGCTGGGCGCCGACTACTTCCGCCACGAGGAAGGCCGCCACGCCCTGGTCGGCGAGCGCACCGGCGAGACCTTCCGGCTGGGCGACAAGGTCGAGGTGAAGCTGGTGGAGGCCGCCCCGGTCGCCGGCGCGCTGCGGTTCGAGCTGTTGTCGGACGGGCGCACGCGGGCGGGCACCAAGTCCGCCGGCACCAAGGCGCCCGGCGGCCGCGCCTTCAAGGCCGCCCCGAGCGGTCGCCCCGCCGGCATCCGCAACACGGGTACGCGTCACCGCGGCTCGCGCCGGTGAGGCGGCCGGGTGTATGGTGACGGCATGATGAGCGAGCCCTCCACCCGCACCGGCCTGGTCCGTTCGATGGCGCGGGGCTTCGTCGGCCGCTGCCCGCATTGCGGCGAAGGCCGGATCTTCGGGCGCTACCTCAAGGTCCGGCCCGAATGCGACGCCTGCGGGCTCGAGATGCACCACCACTGCGCCGACGACCTGCCGCCCTATCTGGTGATCTTCGTGGTCGCCCACGTGATCGGCTACCTGATCCTCGAATCGGAGCTGAACTACGACGTGCCGCTCTGGGTCTCGCTCAGCGTCTGGCCGGTGGTGACGCTGGCGATGGCGCTCGGGTTGCTCCAGCCGGTGAAGGGCGCGGTGGTCGGGCTGCAATACGCCCTTGGCATGCACGGCTTCGCCACGCTACCGGGAGCCAAGCCCGAAGCGGGGCCGGAGGACGCCCACCTTGACCGACCCGGCCTCGACGGCGCGTCCCCCCTCTTCCGGCCCTAAGCCGAAACCATCCGCGGCGTTGCGCCCGCGCGACGCCGCCACGCTGATCGTGCTGGATCGCCGCGCGCGCGCGGCGAAGGTGCTGATGGGCCGCCGCAACGCCGGCCTCGCCTTCATGCCGGGCAAGTTCGTGTTTCCCGGCGGCCGGATCGAGCCGGGCGACAAGCTCATGCCGGTGGCCGGCGCCCTGCCGGACTACGCCGAGGCCGCCCTGACCCGTCAGGTGACGCGCCCCCCCCACCATCTCGGCCGCGCGCTCGCGCTCGCCGCCATCCGCGAGACCTTCGAGGAGACCGGCCTGCTCGTCGGCACCCGCGAATACGGCCCGCCCGAGGACGTGCCCGCCGGCTGGGAGGCCTTCGCGACGCACGGCGTGCTGCCGGACCTCGAGGCCCTACACTTCGTCGCCCGGGCGATCACCCCGCCCAAGCGCGTGCGCCGCTTCGACACCCGCTTCTTCACGGTCGACCGCCGCGCGGTGGCCGCCGAGGAGCCGGGCCGGGTCTCGGACACTTCCGAATTCACGGAGCTCGCCTGGTTCACCTTCGCGGCTGCGCGAAAACTCGACCTGCCGACCATCACCGGCATGATCCTCGACGAGCTGGAGGCGCAGGTCGCGGTCGACTTCGCGCCCTATCGCCAAATCCCGTTCCACGCCGAACGCCACGGGCGGCGCGAGCGCACGGTGCTGTAGGACGCGATGAAGGAGGGGCCTTCATAGGAACTGGAACGCCGGCGTCCGCGGGAATGACGACTTTGGTCAAAGACATCTGCAACGGACCTGGGGCCGGATGGTCCACACAGGATCATGAGCCCGGCTTCGTCGGCCGCTTGATGAGGCCCAATCGGATCTTCTCACCGTAGGTGAGGCGTGCCGCCTTGCCGGCTGCGGCCGCAGCGTCGATCTCCTTCTCGCGGGTGATGAGACCCCCGGAGTGGTATTGGTTGAAGCGTCCACCGACCGGCCGCTGATCGAATGGCTTGTGATCGCTCAGTTCGAGGAAGACGACGTGGTCCGGGTACTGGACGAGCCAGAGCAACTCGCTGGTGTTCGATCGGCCGAGATGCAGGTGCATGATCCCGAAGTTCGCGAGCATCGTGTCCATGCGCAGGCCGGCCACCTTGCTGTATTAGCCTGAGGGCAGCGGCGTGCCGTTGGCGATGCACTTGCGGATCAGGTCGATGTTGGCCGCGAAACCGTCGTCCCGTGCGATCCCCGCCGGGTCGCGAAAAGTGGGCGACAACAGGACCTTCTTCGGCTTCGCCTCGAGCCGGCTCAGTTTCTGCCGGATCAGCATGGCGACGAGGGGCGACGATCAGCGGCGCAGGTGCGCGATGAAGTCGGCTGACGACAAATCCGTAACGTCCTCGCCCGCCTGACCGGCTTCGTGACGGTCGGCGGCCCCTCTCAGCCGGCGCGCGAGGGCGACACCCTTCGCGGATTGGCGCGCCTGCTTCGGCGTCGGGACCGCCTTCTCACGCACCTGCAAGACGCGCGGCGTGACCGATTCGGGATTGGGCAAAAGACGCGACATGCGCATACACATAACATGTGGCCGCGCGCTCCTCAATTCGAGCGGCACATGCCCCGGCCAAGCCGCCAACTTGACGACCCAGGCCCGATCGGGCATTCACCCGCCGGTATTCGGCCGGCCACGCCCGGCCCTTTTGCGTTTCGCGCATGCGGAATGCCGCAAGCACCAGGAGCGCCGCCATGGCCAAGGCCGTCACCGTCAAGATCAAGCTCGTCTCCACCGCCGACACGGGCTACTTCTACGTCACCAAGAAGAACTCCCGCACGCAGACCGAGAAGCTGACGCAGCGCAAGTACGACCCGGTCGTGCGCAAGCACGTCGACTTCAAGGAGTCGAAGATCAAGTAAGCCCTTCGGTCCGGCATCCCGGATCGGACCGCGAGGCCGCCCCCGACCGGGGCGGCCTTTTTCGTTTTTACGCGTCCGGTGCGTCCAGGGTCTTCGCCAGCGTCCGGGCGATGGCGACCAGCGCCGTGATCATCGGGGTGGAGGGCTCGCGCCGGGGCGCCACCAGGCCGATCGTGTGCTCCAGCTCCGGCGCGACGATCGGGACCGCGCGCACGCCGACCATCGGCCCCAGCGCGTCGGCGAGGATCGCCGGCATCACGCTCGCCCACTTGAGCGTGCGGACATGGGTCATCAGCACGATCATCGAGTTCGATTCGAGCGAGGCCGAGGGCTCGCCGCCGGCCTCGCGGATCTGCTGGTCGATGATGCGCCGGTTCTGCATGTTGGGCGTGAGCAGGCAGAGCGGCAGGCGGCCGATCTCGGCCCAGGTCACGGAGGCGCGGTCGTCGAAGGCGCCGCCCTCCGCGGTGAGCAGCCGGTAGCGCTCGCGGTAGAGCGGCACGGAGATCACCCGGCCGAGCGGCTCGTTGTCGAGGTAGGTCAGCCCGGCGTCGGCCTCCAGGTTCTCGATCAGCGAGAAGATGTCGGCCGAGGTGGTCGATTCCACCGTCAGCCGCACGTCGGGGTGCTTCTCGCGGTAGGGCGTCGTCAGGCTCGCCACCATCGGCAGCGCGGTCGGGATCGCGGCGATGCGCAGGTGCCCGGTGAGGCCCCGGCGCAGGCCCGCGACATCCTCGTGCATGGCGCGGCTGTCGGCGACGATGCGCCGGCCCCATTCGAGCACCCGCTCGCCCTCCGGGGTAAATCCCTGGAAGCGCGAGCCGCGCCGCACGAGCTGGACCCCGAAGCGGTTCTCGAGCTGCTTCACGCCCGCCGACAGGGTCTGCTGGGTCACGCCGCAGGTCTCGGCGGCGCGGCCGAAATGCTGCTCCCGCGAAAGCGCGAGCAGAAAGTCGAGCTTGTCGATCATGGCGCCCTCCCCGGCGGCGTGCCGGGAAGGCTATACCCATTCCGCCGGCCCCGCCCGCTCAGCGGAACAGGATCAGCGCCTTGGCGAGCGTCGTCCACACGCCCCAGGCGATCGGGATGCCGACGACGGCCCAGGCCGCGAGCGCCGTCGCGCTGAAGCCGCCCCGGCCGATACCGAAGGAGCCCGACGGGATCGCCCCCGACGCGCCGCGGCTGTTCAGCGCCGCCACGTCGGCGTCCGACATGAACCACTTGGGCTTGAGCGGTCGCACCAGCAGGTTGGCGACGAAGCCGAGCGCCAGCATGCCCGCGAGGATGTACATGGTGCCGTCGTAGAGGCGCGAGCCGGTGACGCCGGCGTCGACCTGCGCCTGGCGGATGTAGTTGACCACCACCGGCCCGACGATACCCGCCGTCGACCACGCGGTGAGCAGCCGCCCGTGGATCGCGCCGACGAACTGCGTGCCGAAGATGTCGGCGAGGTAGGCCGGCACCGTGGCGAACCCGCCGCCGTACATCGACAGGATGATGCAGAACGCGAGCACGAACAGCGCCTGCGACCCGGCCGCCGCGAAGGACGGTGCGGCCGCGTAGAGCGCGATGCCCAGCGCGAAGAAGATCGCGTAGGTGGTCTTGCGCCCGAGCTTGTCCGACATCGAGGCCCAGAAGAACCGGCCACCGATGTTGAACAGCGACAGCAGCCCGACGAAGCCGGCCGCGATCGCGGCGACCTGTGCCTTCTGTCCGGCATCGAGGGCGGCAAAGCTCACGTCCGGCGCGCCGACGAGGCGGCCGCCGAAGATCTCCTGCAGCATCGGCGAGGCGATGCCGATGACACCGATGCCCGCCGAGACGTTGAGGCACAGCACCGCCCAGATCAGCCAGAACTGCGGGGTCTTGTGCGCGTCGTCGAGGTGGACCTGGCCGTTGGTGATCATCCCCGCCTTGGCCGGCGCCGGGCTCCAGCCCTCGGGCTTCCAGCCGGCCGGGGGGACGCGGTAGCCGAGGGCGCCCGCCATCATGAACACGAAGTAGCCGGCGGCCATCACCAGGAAGGTCTGCCACACGCCGACCGAGGTCGGGCCCTTGAACGCGTCCATGAGCATGGCGGCCAGCGGCGAGCCGATCAGCGCGCCGCCGCCGAAGCCCATGATCGCCATGCCGGTGGCCATGCCGCGCCGGTCCGGGAACCACTTGATCAGGGTCGAGACCGGGGAGATGTAGCCGAGACCGAGGCCGATGCCGCCGATCACGCCCGAGCCGAGCCACATCATCCAGAGCTGGTGGGTGAGGATGCCGAGCGCCGAGATCGCCATGCCGCCGCACCAGCAGAGCGCAGCCGCAATGCCGGCCTTGCGCGGGCCCGCCCGCTCGAGCCAACCGCCGAACACGGCGGCCGAGGCCCCGAGGAAGACGAAGAACAGGGTGTACATCCAGCCGAGGTCCGCCACCCGCCAATCGCAGGTGGTGGTCACCAGGGCGGTGGCCAGCGACATGTCCGGGCAAGCCTTCGACGCGGTGATGCCGATGGCGCGCGAGAGCGGCAGCCAGAACACCGAGAAGCCGTAGGCCATGCCGATGCAGAGGTGGATCGCGAGGGCCGCCGGCGGCACCAGCCAGCGATTGAACCCGGGCTTCGCGATCGTGGCTTCGCGCGACAGCCAGGACGGCGTCCGTTCGGGCAGGAGGGTGACGTCGGCCGTCCGTGCAGTCATCGCTGAGGTTTCCCCTTCAAGCGGCCCTGTTGTGCGGGCCGTCTTGCTAGGAAATCTAGATGCCGCGCTGGTCCGAGACTATCCGTGGCCTACCGCAGAATGCAAAATTCACCCTTGGGCGGGTGACAAAAGTGCAGGCCCGTCAACCGGCGTCGCTCGCACCTTCGCCGAGCTTCTGCGGGTCGCGGGTGGCGGCGCGCACCGGGCTCTCGGCCTCGGTCCGGCCCTCGCGCATCGCGCGCACCACGAGCGGGTCGACGCGCTCGCCCATGGCCGGCAGGCAGGCGGTCAGGCTCGCCACCATCTTCGGCGTCCAGAAGGCGATCACGTGGTTGTGGATGCCGGTCACCGCCTCCTCGTCCGGATAGGACCGGAAGAAGGAGGCGATCTGGTTGGCCATCCGCACCAGCTTCTCGTCGCTCGTCAGCGCGCTCATCGACAGACCTTCAAAAACCTTCTGGACACATCGCGGCCCGAACCGATCGCGGGTCCCGTCTCCCAGGGAGAGAAGGACAGGATGAGGGGCGTGACCTCTCCAGGTAGGTCACGCCCCTCATCCCAACCCTCTCCCCATGGGAGAGGGTGCGCGTCGCCTTCCTACTCCGCCGCCGCCTGCGCGATGCGGGTCAGCGAGAAGTCCTCCTCGTAGAACTTCGCCTGCCAATCCGAGGGACGGTTGGTGCGCCGCACCTGCACCGCCGTCACCTTGTACTCGGGGCAGTTGGTCGCCCAATCCGAGAAGTCGGTGGTGATGACGTTGGCGCCGGTCTTGGCGTGGTGGAAGGTGGTGTAGACCACGCCCGGCTGCATCCGCTCGGTGATCTTGGCCTTGAGCGCGATGTCGCCGGACCGGCTCTCCAGCGAGACCAGGTCGCCGTCGACGACGCCGCGGACCTCGGCGTCGAACGGATGGATCTCCAGCACGTCCTCCTCGTGCCAGCGCGAGTTCTCGGTGCGGCGCGTCTGCGCGCCGACGTTGTACTGCGACAGGATCCGGCCGGTGGTGAGGATGAGCGGGAACTTCGCCCCCGTGCGCTCCTCGGTGGCGACGAACTCGGTGATCATGAAGCGGCCGAGGCCCCGCACGAACCGGTCGACGTGCATCATCGGCGTGCCCATCGGCGCCTTGTCGTTGCAGGGCCACTGCACCGAGCCGAGCTCGTCGAGCTTGGCGAAGGAGACGCCGGCGAAGCTCGGGGTGAGCGAGGCGATCTCGTCCATGATCTCGGACGGGTGGCTGTAGTTCATCTCGTAGCCGAGCGCCTTGGAGAGCAGGATCGTGCCCTCCCAGTCGCCGTAGCCGCCCATCGGCGGCATCACCTTGCGCACGCGACTGATGCGGCGCTCGGCGTTGGTGAAGGTGCCGTCCTTCTCCAGGAACGAGGCACCGGGCAGGAAGACGTGGGCGTACTTGGCGGTCTCGTTCAGGAACAGGTCCTGGATGACGATGCATTCCATCGCCATCAAGCCGGACGTGACGTGGTGGGTGTCCGGGTCCGACTGGGCGATGTCCTCGCCCTGGATGTACATGCCCTTGAAGCCGCCATCGACGGCCTCGTCGAGCATGTTGGTGATGCGCAGGCCCGGCGCGTTGTCGAGCTTGGCCCCCCAGAGCGCCTCGAAGCTCTCGCGGGTGGCGTCGTCCGAGACGTGGCGGTAGCCAGGCAGCTCGTGCGGGAACGAGCCCATGTCGCACGAGCCCTGGACGTTGTTCTGGCCGCGCAGCGGATTCACGCCGGCGCCGAGCTTGCCGATATTGCCGGTGGCCATGGCGATGTTGGCCATGCCCATCACCATGGTCGAGCCCTGGCTGTGCTCGGTGACGCCGAGGCCGTAGTAGATGCCGGCGTTGCCGCCGGTGGCGTAGAGCCGGGCGGCGGCGCGGAGCTCGGCCGGGTCGATGCCGGTGTACTGCGCCTGCGCCTCCGGCGAGTGGCGCTCGTCGGCGATGAAGCGAGCCCAGGACTCGAACTCGGCGAGGTCGCAGCGCTCGCGCACGTAGGCCTCGTCGATCAATCCCTCGGTGACGATCACGTGCGCCATGGAGTTGATGAAGGCGACGTTGGAGCCGGGCTTCAGCGGCAGGTGGTGCGTCGCCTTGATGTGGGGCGACTTCACCAGGTCGATCTTGCGCGGGTCGGCGACGATGAGCTTGGCGCCCTCGCGCAGGCGCCGCTTCATCCGCGAGCCGAAGACCGGGTGGCCGTCGGTCGGGTTGGCGCCGATCACCAGGATCACGTCGGACTGCTCGACCGACTTGAAGTCCTGGGTGCCGGCCGAGGTGCCGAGCGTCGACATCAGGCCGTAGCCGGTCGGCGAGTGGCAGACGCGGGCGCAGGTGTCGACGTTGTTGTTGCCGAAGGCGGCGCGCACGAGCTTCTGGACGAGGTAGGCCTCCTCGTTTGTGCAGCGCGACGAGGTGATGCCGCCGACCGAGTCCTTGCCGTAGGTCGCCTGGATGCGCTTGAACTCGGAGGCCGCGCGATCGATCGCCTCCTCCCACGACACCTCGCGCCAGGGATCCGTGATCTTCTCGCGGATCATCGGTTTTGTGATGCGGTCCTTGTGGGTGGCGTAGCCGTAGGCGAAGCGGCCCTTGACGCAGCTATGGCCCTCGTTGGCCTTGCCGCCCTTGTAGGGCACCATGCGGATGATCTTGGTGCCCTGCATCTCCGCCTTGAACGAGCAGCCGACGCCGCAATAGGCGCAGGTGGTCACCTCCGAATGCTCGGGCTGGCCGTGCTCGTGGATCGACTTCTCCTGGAGCGTCGCGGTCGGGCAGGCCTGGACGCAGGCGCCGCAGGACACGCACTCGGATTCCATGAAGTTGGTGTTGCCGGCGGCGACACGGCTGTCGAAGCCGCGGCCCTCGATGGTGAGCGCGAAGGTGCCCTGCACCTCCTCGCAGGCGCGGACGCAGCGGTTGCAGACGATGCACTTCGACGGGTCGTAGGTGAAGTACGGGTTCGACTCGTCCTTCGGCAGGTACTTTTCCGCCGTCGGCGCGACGTGGTTGTCGCCGTCGTAGCCGTAGCGCACGTCGCGCAGGCCGACGACGCCGGCCATGTCCTGCAGCTCGCAGTCGCCGTTGGCGGCGCAGGTCAGGCAGGTCAGCGGGTGGTCTGAGATGTAGAGCTCCATCACGCCCTTGCGGAGCTTGGCGAGCTTGTCGGTCTGCGTCCGCACGACCATGCCGTTCTCGGCCGGCGTGGTGCAGGAGGCCGGCGTGCCGCGCCGCCCCTCGATCTCCACCAGGCAGAGGCGGCAGGAGCCGAACGGCTCCAGCGAATCCGTCGCGCACAGTTTCGGGATCTGCGTGCCGGCGTTCATCGCCGCGGCCATCACAGACGTTCCGGCCGGGACGGTGACGTCCATGCCGTCGATGCTCAGCGTCACCGTCTGATCGCTGACGCGGATCGGGGTGCCGTAGTCGATCTCTTTGATGAGGGCCATGGACGCCTCCCTATTCCGCCGCGACGGGCAGGTCGCCCGCGCGCGAAAAGTCTTCGGGGAAATGGGTGATCGCGCTCATCACGGGCATCGGCGTGAGCCCGCCCATGGCGCAAAGCGAACCGTCGGTCATGACCTCGCAGAGGTCGGCGATGACGGTGAGGTTCTTCTCCGGGCTGATCCCGGCGATGACCTTGTCCATCGTCTCGACGCCGCGGGTCGCGCCGATGCGGCACGGGGTGCACTTGCCGCAGGATTCCGTGGCGCAGAACTCGAAGGCGAAGCGGGCCTGCTTGGCCATGTCGACGGTGTCGTCGAACACGACGATGCCGCCATGGCCGACCAGGCCCTTCTTGGCCGCCATCGCCTCGTAATCGAGGGGCGTATCGAGCAGGTGGTCGGGGAAGTAGGCCCCGAGCGGCCCGCCGACCTGTACCGCCCGCACCGGACGGCCGGAGAAGGTGCCGCCGCCGTAGCCCTCGATGACTTCGCGCAGCGTGATGCCGAAGGCGGTCTCGATCAGGCCGCCGTGGTTCACGTTGCCTGCGAGCTGGATCGGCAGGGTGCCGAGGGAGCGGCCCATGCCGTAGTCGGCGTAGGCCTTGGCGCCGTGCTCCAGGATCCAGGGCGTGGCCGTGAAGGTCATCACGTTGTTGACCAGCGTCGGCTGGCCGAGGAAGCCCTTCAGCGCCGGGATCGGGGGCTTGGCGCGGACGATGCCGCGCTTGCCCTCGAGGCTCTCCAGCAGCGAAGTCTCCTCGCCGCAGATGTAGGCGCCCGCGCCGAGCCGCACCTCGAGGTGGAAGCTCTTGCCGGAGCCCATCACGTCGTCGCCGAGCACGCCCGCCGCGATGCCGTTGGCGATCGCCTCCTTCAGCGTGGCGAAGGCCTGCGGGTATTCCGAACGCAGGTAGATGTAGCCCCGGGTCGCGCCGACCGCGACGGCAGCGATGGTCATGCCCTCGATGAGGTTGAAGGGGTCGCCCTCCATCATCATCCGGTCGGCGAAGGTGCCAGAATCGCCCTCGTCGGCGTTGCAGACCACGTATTTCTGGTGCGACTGCGCCAGCATCACCGTGTTCCACTTGATGCCGGCCGGGAAGCCGGCGCCGCCGCGGCCGCGCAGGCCGGATTCGCGGACTTCGCCGACGGTGCCCTCGGGGCCGAGCCGAAGCGCGGCCTCGAGGCCGCGATAGCCGCCATGGGCCTTGTAGTCGTCGACCGAGACCGGATCGATCACGCCGCAGCGGTGGAAGGTGAGCCGCTGCTGGCGGGCCAGGAACGGGATCTTCTCCGGGTCGCCGAGGCGCAGCGGGTGCTCGCCGCCCTCCGCGAGGCCGGCATCGAGCAGGGCGTCGACGTCGGCGGGCGTCACCGGGCCGTAGGCGACGCGGCCCTCGGGCGTCGCGACCTCGACCATCGGCTCCAGCCAGAACAGGCCGCGCGAACCGGTGCGGACGATCGACACGTCGAGGCCGCGGCGCTCGGCGCCGGAAAACAGCGCCCGGGCGACGCGGTTGGCGCCGAGGCCCAGCGCGACGGCGTCGCGGGGGACGTAGAGGGTGATGCTCATGGCCGTGCTCATGCGCGCGCCTCGCTCAGAGCCGCTTCGAGGCTGTCTGCGGTGAGCCGCGCGATCGGCTCGCCGTCGACGAGGGCCGCCGGGGCGTTCGAGCACAGGCCGAGGCAGTAGACCGGCTCGACGGTGGCGTTGCCGTCGCTGGTCGTGCCATGCCAGCCCGTGCCGAGGCGCGACAGGATCTCGGCGTGGAGCCGGTCCGAGCCCATGGCCTGGCACGCCTCCGCGCGGCACAGCTTCACCTCGTGACGGCCGGCCGGGTGTGCGCGGAAGTCGTGGTAGAAGGTGATGCAGCCGTGGACCTCGGCCCGCGACAGATTGAGCGCATCCGCGATCAGCGGCACGGCGCCGGCGTCGACGTAGCCGAAGGTTTCCTGCAGCGCGTGCAGGATCGGGAGGGTGGCGCCCTCCAGATGGCTGTGCTCGGCGATGATCCCGGAGGCGCGCTGGCCATCCCAGGGCTCGAAACGCGGCATGATTTTCTGCCCAGATTGTTCCTGTTCTAAGGGACGACTGGAACAGAAATGCCGATTGCATTCAATCGCGCAGATTGGTCGTTCGACAAAGGACGCCTGTCAAAACCGGCTGTCCGGCCGGACGTTTCCCTATGTAGAGGCCATCCATCAAGGCATTTTCAACGTGTCCGATTTGTCATGCTGCGCTGCAACACGACCCTTCACCTCGAAGCAACGGATGGTGCCGTGCAATAAACTACCGGTTTGCGCGGCATTCCGACGCCTGCTCGCCAATGGTGATCGGTTTTCGCCTGCAACCGCAGGTGAGCACAGCGGAAATTTCTTTTCGCCCGCATGAAACCTTGGACCAAAGTCCGACTTGACAAACCCTAGGGGCAGCCGGGGGGCTGTCTGTCAGGCTTACGTCGGCGCTGGCAACAGGATGGACGGGGCACCCAAGGTGACGGATTCCATGGTCAAGAGCGATCTCCACCCGCCGCACTCCGGCCCCGGCTCGGATCCGGTGCTCTACGGCGTGGCCGCGGGGCTGGCCGAGCTGTTCCCGCCGGTCACCGGGCACACCCGCGCAGTCCACGACCGCGACCCGGTCGAGACGGACGAGCCCGAGCGCGACTGACGTTCTGCGCGATCGCCGAGCACGTCGCGCACTGGATCTTCTATAAGGCGTCGCGTGCCGTGTCCTGCCACCGCACCAGCGGGTTCGTCAGCGCCACCAGCAGCGCGTCGGCGAGCTTTCCCGCCACCGCGAAGGCGATGATCGCGGCCAGGATTTGCTCGGGCTTGGAGAATTGCTGCCCGTCGATCAGCAGGTAGCCAAGACCCTCGGATGCTCCCATCAGCTCCGCCGCGACCACGAACAGGAAGCCGAGGCCGAGCCCGGTGCGCAACGCCGTGACGGTGGCCGGCAGCACCGCCGGAAGCAGGATGCGCCTCACCTGCGCCGCCCGCGACAGGCGGAAGATCCGTCCCACCTCGACGAGCTTGCGATCGACCGAGGCGATGGCGCCGGCGACCCCGATATAGACCGGGAAGAACACGCCGACGGCGATCAGCGTCACCTTCGGCGTCTCGAGGATGCCGAACCACAGGATGAACAGCGGCACCCAGGCGAGCGAAGGCACCGCGCGCAACGCCTGCAGGCTCGGGTCGACGAGCCGCCGCAGGGTCGGAAGGGTCGCGGTGAGCGCGCCCACGACGATCCCCGCCACCGCCCCGAGCGCGAAGCCGAGGCCGACGCGAACCAACGTCGCCGAGACGTGCATCCACAGGTCGCCGGAGCGGGCGAGGTCCCACAAC
>NZ_VRUX01000529.1:0-2930 GCF_008039885.1 Methylobacterium sp. WL103 | reverse complement strand
GAGCACGGCCCCGCTCAAGGCGGCCGACGACGCGGTGCGGCTCGACACCACCCATCTCGACGCCGACGAGGCCTTCGCCGCGGCCCGCGCCGTGGTCGACCGGGCCCGCTCGCAGTAACGGCCTGACCCAGGCGTCGGGAAACGCCGCGACCGGGGACGCTCGCCTTTGCGCGATCGACGGCCCCCATCGCCCCCTGAGAAGAAGGCCCCGCTGCCGCTCCTCGTCGCGGTGACGATGACCGGGACCGTGGCCCTGCACGTCTTCGTGCCGACGCTTGTGGCGGCGGCAGCCGACCTCGGGACGACGCCGGCGGCGGCACAGCTGACCATCACCCTCTACCTCGTCGGGCTCGCGGGCGGGCAGCTCGTTTACGGACCGCTCTCCGACCGGTTCGGCCGCCGGCCGGTGCTGCTCGGCGGCCTGTCGCTCTACCTGCTCGGGCTGCTCCTTGCGATCCCGGCGCAAAGCATCGGCGTCCTCGTCGTCGCGCGCATCCTGCAATCGCTCGGGGCCTGCGGGTCGCTGGTGATCGGCCGGGCGATGGTGCGCGACGTCTCGACCAGCGCCGACGCCACGCGCAAGCTCGCGATCCTGACGCTCGCGATGACGCTGACGCCGGCCCTGGCCCCGGGCCTGGGCGGCTTGATCTCGGATGCCTTCGGCTGGCGGGCGGTGTTCGTCGCGCTCGCCGCCCT
This sequence comes from Methylobacterium sp. WL103, assembly GCF_008039885.1. Classification (NCBI taxonomy): domain Bacteria; kingdom Pseudomonadati; phylum Pseudomonadota; class Alphaproteobacteria; order Hyphomicrobiales; family Methylobacteriaceae; genus Methylobacterium; species Methylobacterium sp. WL103. The sequence continues at coordinate 2,234 of NZ_VRUX01000529.1, read as the reverse complement.
CGTCGCGGTGCTCGGCATCCTCGTCCTCGTGCTGCTGCCCGAGACCAACCGCCACAAGACGCCACTGCCGGGAATCGGGGCGATGGCCGCCGGCTATCTTCGGCTGCTGCGGAACCCGACCTTCCGCGCCTACGTCATGGCCGGGTCGTGTGCTGGGACCAGCCTCTACGCCTTCCTGGCGGTGGCGCCGTTCCTCCTGGTCGATCGCCTCGGGCGCTCGACGCAGGAGGTCGGGCTCGATTGCCTGATCGTGGTGTTCGGCATGGTCGCAGGCGCGACCCTGGCGAGCCGGCTCGCCGGCCGCGTCCCGATCCTGCGGGCAGCCCGCAGCGGGAACTGTCTGTGCCTCGCGGGCGCCGCCTCGCTGCTCGCGATCGACCAGGCGGGCGGGCTCTCGGTGACGAGCCTGATCGCGCCGCTCGTGCTGTACGCGGTCGGCGTCGGGCTGCTCGGCCCCAACGCGGTCGCCGGGCTGATGAACGTCGACCCGCATGCGGCCGGCTCCGCCTCCAGCCTCTACGGCTTCCTGCAGATGGCCTTCGGTGCCGGCTTCACCCTGGTCGTCGCCGCCTGGCACGACGCCTCGGCGACGCCGGTGGCGGCGACGCTGCTCGGCGCGGCGCTAATCGCGTCCCTGGCCCTGCGGCGAGCCTAACCGCCGGTCATCGGCGGGAAGAACGCGATCTCCCGGGCGCCCGCGATCGAGGCGTCGGGCTTAGCGTGCACCTTGTCGATCGCGGCGCGGACCACGCCGTCCTTCTCGAAGGCGTAGGCATATTCCTCGCCGCGCCCCTTCAGCCAGCCGATGAGGTCCCCCACCGTCGCCACCTCGGCCGGCGGCGTCACGGTCTCCTCGGGGCGCCCGACGCGCTCGCGGACCCAGGCGAAATAGACGAGCTTCATGGTTCGGTTTCCTGGTCCGACGCCGGCCCCAGCGGGACGGGCGCCGAGCTACCCCCTCTCCCCCTGGGAGAAGGGACTAGCAACTTATTTGGGGATCTTATCGCGGATCGTCGATGACGTGCTTGATGCCCGCGCGCATGTAGTCCCAGCCGGTCCAGAGCGTCAGGGCGGCGGCGAGCCAGAGCAGGACGAGGCCGATCCGCTCGGTGCCGGGCAGGATCGTCTCGCCCGCCGGTCCCGCGACAAGGAAACCCAAAGCCACGAGCTGCACCGTGGTCTTCCACTTGGCGACCTTGCTCACCGGCACGCCAACCTTCAGCTCGGCGAGGTATTCGCGAAGCCCGGAGACCAGCACCTCGCGGCACAGGATCACGATCGCTGCCCAGACGGAGGAGCCGACGATGGTGCGGTCGGCCACCAGCATCAGCAGGCAGGCGGCCACCAGCAGCTTGTCGGCGATCGGATCGAGCATGCGCCCGAGCGCCGAACTCTGCGCGTAGGCGCGGGCGACGTAGCCGTCGAGGTAGTCGGTGATCGCTGCGAGCACGAAGACCGCGAAGGCTGTGAAGCGCATCGCGGTCGAGTCCGGCCAGAACAGCAGCGCGACCATCACCGGGACGGCGACCAGGCGGCCGTAGGTCAGGCAGTTCGCGAGCGTCCAAGCCTGCGACCGGCGTCGGGGGAGGACGGCGTTCATCGCGCCGGTGAAATCATGCGCCTGCGCGAGCGTCAACCGTTCCGACGAATCCCCGATGCGATCGCTCATTCTCAGCCTCCCGCTCCGCTCATGCCTCAGCCCCCCGCATGGAAGAAGTCGTAGACGGCGCGCGCGGTAGCGGCGTTGACGCCGGGCGTCTTGGCGAGGTCCTCGTAGGCCGCCCGCTCGATCGCCTTCACGGTGCCGAACTGGTGCAGGAGCGCGCGCTTGCGGCTCGGCCCGATGCCCGCGATCTCGTCGAGCGGGTTGCGCACCAGCTCCCGCTTGCGCTTGGCCCGGTGGGTCCCGATGGCGAAGCGATGCGCCTCGTCGCGCAGGCGCTGCACGAAGTAGAGGGTCGGGTCGCGCGGCGGCAGCTTGAACGGCGGGCGGCCCGGTACGAAGAAGGTCTCGCGGCCGGCGTCGCGGTCGCGCCCCTTGGCGATACCGACCAGCGCCACGTCGGCGACTCCGATCTCCTCCAGGGCCTTTCGCGCGGCGTCGAGCTGGCCCTTGCCGCCGTCGACGAGCACGAGGTCGGGCCAAGCGGGGAACGCGTCGGCCTCTTCGGGCGGTTCGGGCGCCGGCTCCGGCGCGCCGCTCTCGCTCGCCGCGACCGCGGCCTGCGCGGGGG
>NZ_VRUX01000528.1:0-2939 GCF_008039885.1 Methylobacterium sp. WL103 | reverse complement strand
GGCGGAGGCCCTGGCCGGCGCCTCCGAGCCTCGGGGCCTGGTTCGCCTCGCGGTGCCGATGTCGTTCGGCCTGCTCCACGTCACGCCGCGGCTCCCGGACTTCCTCGCCCGGTACCCGGCCGTCTCGATCGACCTGCACCTGAGCGACGAGGTGGTCGACCTGATCGGCGGCGGGTTCGACATCGGATTGCGCATCGCCGCGCTGCCGGATTCCTCGCTGCGCGCCCGCAAGCTCTGCGCCGTCCGCCGCTCGCTCGTGGCGACGCCGGGCTACCTGGAGCGGCACGGCCGCCCCGAACACCCGGACGACCTCGTCCGGCATGCCTGCCTCGGCTACGCCTACCTGCCGGCCTCCGACCGCTGGCGGTTCACGGACCCGACGGGGACCGAAGCGTCGATCGTGCCGAAGGGGCCGATGCGGGCCAACAACGCGGAGGCCCTGGCGCCGGCCCTGCGCGCCGGCCTCGGCCTGGCGGTGCAGCCGGACTTCATGATCTGGGACGACCTCAAGGCCGGCACCCTGGAGCGCGTGCTGCCCGATTGGGCCCTGCCGCCGATCGCCCTGCATCTCGTCATGCCGCCGGGCGAGTTGCGGCCCGCTCGCGTGACGGTGCTGATCGCCTACCTCGCCCAGGTGCTCTCCACGGCTCCGTGGGCGAGCGCCGACCATCCTTGAGACGCCCGAACCGGACACGCAGGATCGCGGGTGGAGCGGGCTCGGGCATCCTGCCGGCCGGGCACCTTGTCCGGCGGGGCGGCGTGACCGATGCTGCGCCGCACCAGGGCGCGCGGGAGTTGACGACATGGAGACGATCGGCCGGGACCTGAGCGAGATGCAGCGCATCCCCCTCGCGGCGTCGCACATCGCCGCGCTCCAGGCTGCCGGCGTCGAGCGGCGTTACCCGGCCGGCACCTTCCTCGTGCGCGCCGGCGAACGGGCCGACCGCTTCGTCTACGTCGAGGCGGGCGAGATCGAGGTGGTGAACCCCTTCACCGGTGCGCGGCACCTGCCCTCGACCCTCGGGCCGACGCAGTTCATGGGCGAGATCGCGTTCCTGAACGGCGGGAACTGGTCGATGCCGATGCGGGCGGTCCAGGACACCACCGTGATCGAGGTGCCGCGGCGGGAGATGCTGCGGCTGATGTCCGAGATCCCCGAGATGTCGGACATCGTCATCACGGTGCTCTCGGCGCGGCGGCGGCGGCAGCTCGACACCCATGACGGCACCCTGGTGCTGATCGGCGAGGACGACGACCGGGCGGTTCGGCGGATCGCCGAGTTCGCCAGCCGCAACCGCCTCCCCTACCGATCCTACGCCCTCGGTAGCCCGGAGGCCGAGGCCGTCGCGGAAAGCTGCGCGACGCGCGCGGACCGGCCGGCGGTGATCTTCGGGCGCGACGTGGTCGTGACGGAGCCGACGCCGGACAAGGTCGCCGACCTGCTCGGCCTCAACTACGACCTGATCGACGACGAGGCCTTCGACGTGATCGTCGTCGGCGGCGGCCCGGCCGGCGTGGCGGCGGGCGTCTACGCGGGCGCGGAAGGGCTTCGCGCCCTGGTGGTCGAGGATGTCGCGGTCGGCGGCCAGGCCGGCACGTCGAGCCGCATCGAGAACTACATGGGCTTCCCGACCGGGATCTCCGGCGCCGACCTGGTCTGGCGCGGCGAGGTCCAGGCGATGAAGTTCGGGACGCGGTTCGCCATGCCGCGACGGGTGGCCAAGCTCGAGCGGCTCGAAGACGGGGATTTCTGCGCGACCTTCGAGAACGGGCAGCGCGTCCGCGGGCGCGCCGTCGTCGTCGCGACCGGCGTCCAATACCGGCGCCTGCCGATCGACCGGCTCGAAGCGTTCGAGGGCGCGGGCGTCTACTACGCGGCGACCGACATCGAGGCGCGCTACTGCCGCAACGCCGAGACCGTCGTCATCGGCGGCGGCAACTCCGCGGGACAGGCGGCGATGTTCCTCAGCCGCTCGGCCCGGCACGTCCGCCTCGTGGTGCGCGCGCAATCGCTGGCGGCCTCGATGTCCCAATACCTGTCCAGCCGCCTGGAGGCGGACCCGGCGATCACGATCGAGTACGGCACCGAAGTCAGCGCCCTGCACGGCGACGACCGGCTCGACGCGGTGAGCGTCCGAAACGTAGCGGACGGGACGGTGCGCCTGGTCGTGACCTGCGCCGTGTTCGTCATGGTGGGGGCGGCGCCCAACACGCGCTGGCTCTCGGGCCTCATCGCCCTCGACGACCACGGCTTCGTGCTGACCGGGGAGGCGGTCGGCGCGAACTCGCCCTATGCCACGTCACACCCGGGCATCTTCGCGGTCGGCGACGTCCGCGCCGGCTCGGTCAAGCGCGTCGCCTCGTCCGTGGGCGAAGGATCGGTCGTCATCTCGAAGGTCTGGGACTACGTCCGGCGTTGAGTCGCCCGCGGGCTCAAAGTCGTCGGTGAAGAGCCGCCTGCAACGCGACCGGACGCCGAGGTCCTTCACCCGCCAGTTCGACACAGTGTTTGTGCCCGGGACCGACATGACGGCTCATCGAGCGCAGCGAGAAGGCCGTCCGGACGACGACCGGAAGCCGTTTGGGCCGATCCAGAGCGCGCGGGCGGGTGCGAAAGCACCGACCTCGCGATCGATGTCCGGGGGGCAGGCCAGCTGGCGTTCGTCTCGTTTCCCGAACCGTTTCATCGATTGCGTATGAAGAGGTTGGGACGCAAGCATGCGGCAGGGCGCAAATGCCGATACCGATCAGGCCGGATGGGTCAGGGCGCCGACGTTGCGATAGAGCATGTATCCCGCCACCACGAAGATGACTGATCGGCCCCCACGAGGTGGTCCAAGGGTAAAGTTAGTGCACGGTGGGCCGCTCCGCCACGGATAGCTTGGCCGGCGGAGCTGGTCTGGCAAGCGCAGCCGGCCAAGCGGAGAAGGCTGGCATGA
>NZ_VRUX01000527.1:0-2959 GCF_008039885.1 Methylobacterium sp. WL103 | reverse complement strand
CCCTCGATCGCGCCCGCCACGCGGGCCCGCGCGGCTACCGCGCCTTCACCCCGGCGATGCGCGATGCGGCCACGGAGCGGCGCGCCCTGCAGGACGCGCTGCTCGACGGCTTGGCCGCCGGCGAGGTCGCGCTGCACTACCAGCCGCAGATCGAGCTCGCGAGCGGACGCCTGCGGGGCGTCGAGGCCCTGATCCGCTGGAACCACCCAACACGCGGGCTGCTCGCGCCGGCCGAGTTCCTGCCGGCGATCGAGGCGAGCACCCTGGCGACCCGCTTCGGCCAATGGTGCCTCGACGAGGCCTGCCGCCAGGCCGCGGCGTGGCGCAAGGCCGGCCTGCCGCGGATCGGCGTCGCGGTGAACCTGTTCGACGCCCAGATCCGCGCCGGGACCCTGGCCGAGGTGGTGACCCAGGCGCTGGCCCGGCACCGGCTGCCGCCGGAGATCCTGGAGCTGGAGGTGACGGAGATGATCGCGCTGGCCGACGCCCCGGCGACCCTGGAGCCGCTGCGGCGCCTGCGGGCGCTGGGGGTCGGCATCGCGCTCGACGACTTCGGCACCGGCTACGCCTCGCTCTCGACCCTCAAGAGCTTCCCGCTCACCAAGCTGAAGATCGACCGCGGCTTCGTCCGCGACGTGCTCCACGACGCCCACGACGCGACCATCGTGAAGGCGGTGCTCGACATCGGCCGCAGCCTCGACCTGATCGTCATCGCCGAGGGGATCGAGACGCCCGAGCAGGAGGCGGCGCTGATGGGCATGGGCTGCCGCTACGCGCAAGGATACCGCTACGGCAGGCCGATACCGGGCGACCTTTTGGGGCTTCGCCTCGCTGAATCCGGCCCGGCCAGGACTCTCGCGCGGAGCGCATGAGCGACGCAACGCTCGGCATCAACCTTCCACCAAGCTTGACAGGGGCGGCGCCCGCGCCTCCTGAAGCGCCGGGCACGCGGCGGCGCCGTCCTGCTCGGGCAGGGCGGGAGACCATGGTGGGAAGCTTCGATCCGAGCCTGCTGGCCGCGATGTTCGGCGTGGCCCTGCTCGCGGGCGGCGTCGACGCCATCGCGGGCGGGGGCGGGCTGATCACCGTGCCGGCGCTGATCCTCGCCGGCCTCGACCCGGTGAGCGCCGTGGCGACGAACAAGCTGCAGGGCAGCGTCGGCGCCTGCTCGGCGACCCTGGCCTTCGCCCGGCGTCGGCTGATCGTGTGGCGCCAGGCCTGGCCGATCGCCGTGGCGGCGGCCGTGGGCTCGGTCTTCGGCGCCCTGTCCGTCGGACTGTTGCCGCGCCCGGTGCTCGACGCTGGCGTCCCCGTGCTGCTCGTCGGGATCGCGCTGTACTTCGCCTTCGGCGCCCGCATGCGCGAGGACGACGCGGCGGCGCGGCTCTCGCCGGCCGCCTTCGCCCTCGGCTTCGCCCCCGCGGTCGGCTTCTACGACGGCGTGTTCGGCCCCGGTGCCGGCGCCTTCTACATGGTGGGCTTCGTCACGCTGCTCGGCCTCGGCGTCGTGAAGGCGACGGCGCACACCAAGCTCGCCAACGCGGCGAGCAACCTCGGAAGCCTCGGTCTGTTCGCGCTCGCCGGCCACGTGGTCTGGCCGATCGGCATCGTGATGGCCGTCGGCGCCTATCTCGGCGCCCAGGTCGGCTCGATGCTCGCGGTTCGCCTGGGCGCCCGGCTGATCAGGCCGCTGCTGGTGACCATCGCCTGCGCGATGGCGGTGCGCCTCCTGTCCGACCCCGCCAACCCCTTGCGCGTGGCGCTGGCGGGGCTGCTGGGCGGATGAGGACCGGACGTCCGCAAGGCGCGCCCCAACGGGCGCGCTACGCGGGCTGTCACTTCGGCATGAAGGCCCAGTAGTCGAGGTCGAGGATGACGCTCGGGTGGTAGCCGTCGCCCTCGCGGCCGGGATGGGCGGCGCAGGGCTGGTTCTTGGTGGCGACCGTGCGCAGCCGCAGCAGCCCGACGTCGCCGCGCCCGGTCTCGGCGGTGTCGAGCACCTCGCTCCAGGCGTAGACCGTGTCGCCGGCAAACAGCGGCGCCACATGCCGGCCGGCGTTGATGCCGGCGAGGGCGAAGGCGTTGGCGAGCCCGTTGAAGCTGAGCGCGCGGGCGAGCGAGATGACATGGCCGCCATAGATCAGGCGCCGGCCGAAGCGGGTCTCCTTGCCGCTCAGGGCGTCGAAATGCACCTTGGCCGTGTTCTGGTAGAGGCGCGTGGCGATCTGGTGCTCGGCCTCCTCCACCGTCATGCCGTCGACGTGGTCGATCTTCTCGCCCACCGCGTAATCGGAGAAGCGATGCGGGCTGCCGGCGAGGTCGAGGTCGTAGGCCGAGACGTCGAGGGGCGGCAGGGCGCCCGCGAGGTCGGCCGGGTCGACGACCTTGGCGAAGCTCGGCACGTGCTCCTCGGCGATCGCGGCCTCCGGGTCGCGCTTGCGCACCAGCACCCAGCGGCAATAGCTCAGCACGGTCTCGCCCTCGGCGTCCGAGCCGGTCGAGCGCACGTAGACCACGCCGGTCTGGCGGTTCGAGCTCTCCTTGAGACCGATCACTTTGGAGACGGTGGACAGGGTTTCGCCGGGATAGACCGGGCGGCGGAACCCGCCCTCGGCGTAGCCGAGGTTGGCCAGCGCGTTGAGCGAGATGTCCGGCACGGTCTTGCCGAACACCACGTGGAAGGTCAGCAGGTCGTCCAGCGGGCTCTTCGGGTAGCCGATGCCTTGCGCGAACGCGTCCGACGACTGCACCGCGAAGCGCGGGCCGTAGAGGGCGGTGTAGAGCGCGACGTCGCCGGTGGTCACCGTGCGGGGCGTGGCGTGGCGGATGGTCTCGCCGAGGCGGTAATCCTCGAAGAAGCGGCCGGGATTGGTCTTCATGGGTTCTGGTGTCTCCGCGGCCGGGCGCGTCGTTCAGAGGTCTCGTCCGGCGCGCCGGGCGCCGGATCGCGGGCGGGGGC
>NZ_VRUX01000526.1:0-2978 GCF_008039885.1 Methylobacterium sp. WL103 | reverse complement strand
AAGCGGGCGATCGGCGGCCACCGCGCGGCGGCGCTCGCGCGCGTGTCCTCGCGATCGCTCACGGGGCCGAGCCCGTCACGCGCCGCAGGGTCAGATTGCAGCGGCCGCCCGGCGGAAGGAAGTCAGGGAGCGGGTCCTCCGCCTCCGACAGCAGGTCGCCGCCCGCGATGATCCGGTCGACGCCGTGGTGGATCAGGCGGGAGGCGCCGCCGATCACCAGGGCGTCGCCCGCTATCAGCCGGATCGAGCGGGTCGGGTCGGACCGCCGCAGGCCGCCGTAGCGGAACACCGCCGCGGCGCCGAGCGACAGCGAGACCACGGGCGCCGACAGGTCGGCCTCGTCGCGATCCTGGTGCAGGCCCATGCGGGTGCCGGGCGCGTAGAGGTTGATCAGGCAGGCTTCCGGTGCCGGAAAGCCCGCCGCGAGCGCATCCCAGGCCGCGCGCACTGTCGCGGGCATCGCCGGCCAGGGCGCGCCGGTCTCCGGGTGGTCCGGCTGGTAGCGGTAGCCGGCGATGTCCGAGACCCAGCCGAGCGGGCCGGCGTTCGACATCCGCACCGAGAACGGCTTTCCCGTCTTCGGCATCCGCGGCGTGAACGGCGGCGCCAAGGCCAGCACGGCCGCGATCTCGTCGGCGAGCCGCCGCCGGCCGGCCCGATCGAGCCAGCCGGGATGGTGGATCAGGCCCGGGGCGAGTTCGACCGCCATGGCGCGCGCGTCACGCGTCGTCGATGTCGCGCTCCAGCACCGCCTTCGAGGCGACGGTGGTGTCGGCCTTGAGGCGGTAGACCAGCGGCACGCCGGTGGCGATCTCCAGGCCGGCGATCGTCGTGGTGTTCAGGCGGTCGAGCACCATCACGAGGGCGCGCAGCGAGTTGCCGTGGGCGGCGACGAGCACCCGGTCGCCGGCCATCACGCGGGGCAGGATCGTCTCGATGTAGTAGGGCAGCACCCGGGCCGCGGTGTCCTTCAGGCTTTCGCCGCCGGGCGGCGGGATGTCGTAGGAGCGGCGCCACTGGTGAACCTGTTCGGCCCCCCAGCGCGCCTTGGCGTCCTCCTTGTTGAGGCCGGAGAGGTCGCCGTAATCGCGCTCGTTCAGGGCCTCCGAGCGGATCGTCTCGATGTCGGAAAGCCCCATCTCGCCGAGCATCAGCTTGCAGGTGCGCTGCGCCCGCCCGAGGTTCGAGGTGAACGCCACGTCGAAGCCGTAGCCCTCGCTCTTCAGCCAGCGCCCGGCCTTGTGCGCCTCGTCGACGCCGCGCTCGGTCAGGTCCGGGTTGCGCCAGCCGGTGAAGAGGTTCTTGAGGTTCCACTCGCTCTGGCCGTGGCGAGCGAGGACGAGCAGGCGGTCCATCGGTGTCCGGTCTTTCTGGAAGCGCCCGGTCGGGCTTGTCGGTGCGGCTCCTACCAGAGGCGGGCCGAGGCCCCAAGCGCAGGCCGGAGACCCGCCCCCAACTGTCCGCCAGCCTGAGGCTTACAGGCCGAGCACGTCTGTCATGCTGTACAGGGCCGGCGGCTTCGGATGCGCCCAAAGCGCCGCCTTCACCGCGCCGGCGGCGAACAGGCTGCGGTCCTCGGCGTGGTGCGAGAGGGTGATGCGTTCGCCGGCGCCGGCGAAGATCACCGAATGGTCGCCGACGACGCTGCCGCCGCGGAGCGTCGCGAAGCCGATGTCGCCGGGTTTCCGCGCGCCGGTATGGCCGTCGCGGGTCGAGACGCGCACGTCGGCGAGGTCGACGCCACGCCCGGCCGCGGCGGCCTCCCCGAGCAGCAGCGCGGTGCCCGAGGGCGCGTCCACCTTCATGCGGTGGTGCATCTCGGCGATCTCGATGTCGAACTCGGGCCCCAGCGCCGCGGCGACCCGCTTCACCAGCGCGGCGAGCAGGTTGACCCCGAGGGACATGTTGCCGGAGCGCACGATGCGGGCGTGGTAGGCGGCGGCGCGTAGCTTGGCGAGGTCGTCCTCCGACAGGCCGGTCGTGCCGACGACGTGGACGATGCGGGCCTGCGCCGCGAGCTCGGAGAACATTACGGTCGCCGCCGGCACGGTGAAGTCGAGCACGCCGTCGCTGGCGGCGAAGGCGGTCAGCGGGTCGTCGGTGACGGGCACGCCGAGCGGGTGGAGGCCGGCCAGCGTCCCGGCATCGTGGCCGATCGCGTCCGACTCTTCGCGCTCGATCGCGGCCGAGAGCGTGCAGCCCTCCGCTTCCGCCACCGCGCGGATCAGCATCTTGCCCATGCGCCCGTCGGCGCCCACCACCACCAGCCGCATCGTCTTCGCCGTCCTTCGATCCGTCGAGCACGGGGGTATAGGGTCGACGTCGGCCTGCCAACCCGGCCGCGCCTGTGCGCTGGAACACCATTCGGCTGCAGCGCTTACGGAATTCGTCGCACGATTCCGCTAGGCCGATGCGACACCCGCGTCCGACGCCGAATCCAGGAGACGACCGCCCCGTGCCGCATGCGACCGAGTTGATCGCCATCATCGCCCTGGGCCTCGTGATCGCCTTCGTCTTCGGCATGCTGGCGCAGAGGCTGCGGCTGCCGCCGCTGGTCGGCTACCTCGTGGCCGGCATCGCCATCGGCCCGTTCACGCCGGGCTTCGTCGGAGACCAGAAGCTCGCGGGCCAACTCGCCGAGATCGGCGTGATCCTGCTGATGTTCGGCGTCGGCCTGCACTTCTCGATCAAGGACCTGATGGCGGTGCGCACCATCGCGCTGCCGGGCGCCGTGGTGCAGATCGTGGTCGCCACCGCCATGGGCGGCGGCCTGGCGCTCGCCTGGGGCTGGGGCCTCGGGGCCGGGCTCGTGTTCGGCCTCGCCCTGTCGGTGGCGAGCACGGTGGTGCTGCTGCGGGCGCTGGAGGAGCGCAACCTCCTCGACAGCGACAAGGGCCGCATCGCGGTGGGCTGGCTCATCGTCGAGGACCTCGCGATGGTCCTCGCGCTGGTGCTGCTGCCGGCGCTGGCGCCCTCGC
>NZ_VRUX01000525.1:0-2982 GCF_008039885.1 Methylobacterium sp. WL103 | reverse complement strand
ATGTCCCCGAGCAGCACCACGGGCGTGTCGGTGGCGCGGGCGGCCGGCGTCGCGCCGTCGATCCACATGAACCCGGTGCTGCTCAAGCCGCAGAGCGAGGTCGGCTCGCAGGTTGTGGTGCAGGGCCGCATGGTCGCGACCGTGAAGGCACGCGACTACCAGGCCTGGAAGCCGAGGTTGCTGGAAGCGGTGCTCGACAGCTTCTCGCGGCTGAAGGCCGAGGCCGACCTCATCCTCGTCGAGGGTGCTGGCTCGGCCTCCGAGGTGAACCTGCGCGCCGGCGACATCGCCAACATGGGCTTCGCCCGCGCCACCGACACGCCCGTGGTGCTGCTCGGGGACATCGACCGCGGCGGGGTCATCGCCAGCCTCGTCGGCACCAAGGCGGTGATCGACCCGGACGACGCCGCGATGATCGTCGGCTTCCTGGTCAACCGCTTCCGGGGCGACCCGACCCTGTTTTCCGACGGGATGGACCTGATCGCGCGCCACACCGGCTGGGCGAGCCTCGGCCTGATCCCGCATTTTCCGCAGGCCGCGCGCCTGCCGGCCGAGGACGTGCTCGGGCTCGTTGGGTCGGCCGGCCCGGCCGCGACCCGCATCGCCGTGCCGGTCCTGCCCCGGATCGCCAACTTCGACGACCTCGATCCGCTTCGCGCCGAGCCGGCGGTGGAGGTGGTGCTGGTGCGTTCCGGCGAGCCGATCCCGGGCGACGCGGCCCTGGTGCTGCTGCCGGGATCCAAGACCACGATCGACGACCTCGATTTCTTCCGCGCGGAGGGATGGGACGGGGATCTGCGGGCGCATCTACGCCGCGGCGGGCGGGTCCTGGGGCTGTGCGGCGGCTACCAGATGCTCGGGCGGACGCTGTCCGACCCAGACGGCATCGAGGGCGCGCCGCGCACCGTTCCGGGGCTCGGGCTGCTCGAGGTCGACACGGTGATGACGCCCCTGAAGCGCCTCGAGGCGGTTTCCGGCACGAGCCTGCCCGACGGCATCCCGTTCTCCGGCTACGAGATGCATGTCGGCGACACGACCGGCGCCGATTCGAGCCGGCCGCTGCTGCGCCTGGCCGACGGACGCGCCGACGGGGCGGTGTCGGCCGACGGGCTGGTCTGCGGCACCTACGTTCACGGGCTGTTTTCCGACGACCGGCAGCGGGCCGCCTGGCTCGCCCGCCTCGGCGCGCGATCCGACGGCGCCTCCTACGAGGCCGGCATCGAGCGGGTGCTCGACGCGCTCGCCCTGCACCTCGAACGCCACGTCGACTGCGACCGGCTGCTGGCGCTGGCCCGGTAGGGACTCGCGCGCGTGACAGGCGAGCGGGTCCTGTTCCCGTCGCGGGTGATACGCGCTCCGAACCGCGCCACCGCCCGATAGGCAGGCGCCGCGTCCCGGCCTAGGCTCCGCCGAAAGCGCGGTCCTTCGCGAAGGGACCGCCGGACGCCGAGGAACGCCCTATGACGCCCATTGACACCGCGGCCGACGACGCGCTCGCCCGGCGCACGATCGCGACGGTGACGTGGCGGCTGATGCCGCTGCTCGGGGTGATGTACCTGGTCGCCTACATCGACCGGCAGAACATCTCCTACGCCAAGCTGCAGATGGTCGGGGATCTGGGATTGAGCGAGAGCGTCTACGGGCTCGGCGCGTCGCTGTTCTTCCTCGGCTACTTCCTATGCGAGGTGCCCGCCAACGTCATCCTGGAGCGGGTCGGCGCGCGGCTGTGGTTCGCCCGGATCATGGCGACCTGGGGCCTGATCACGGTGCTGCTCGGCTTCACCCAGAACACGGTGATGTTCTACGTGCTGCGCTTTCTGCTGGGCGTCGCCGAGGCCGGCTTCTTCCCCGGCGTGCTGTTCGTGCTGACCCTGTGGTTCCCGCAGAAGCACCGCGCCGCGATGATCGGCTGGTTCATGATCGCGAGCGCGGTGGCCAACGCCGTCGGCGCGGCGGTCGGCGGGGCGCTGCTCGACCTCGACGGCGCGCTCGGGCTCAAGGGCTGGCAGTGGGTCTTCGTCAGCACCGGCGTGCCGGCGCTGTTCCTTGCGGTGATCGTCCTGCTCGTCCTGCCGGAGGGACCGGAGAAGGCGCCCTGGCTCGATCGCGCCGGCCGCGACTGGCTCAGCCGGACGCTGGAACAGGAGCGCGAGGCCGGCGGCAAGGTCGAGCACGGCAACCCGTTCGCGGCGCTCCTCGACCGGCGGGTGTGGATGCTCGCCAGCGTCTACGTCGCGTTCCCGCTTGGCGCCTACGGCCTGAGCTACTGGCTGCCGACGGTGGTGCGGAGCTTCGGCGTCACCAACACCGTCAACGGCTTCATCAACATCATCCCGTGGGTGGTCACCGGGTTCGCCCTGTGGTGGGTGCCGCGGCATTCCTCGCGGACGGGCGAGCAGACCTGGCACGTGGTCGGGCCGGGGCTCGTCGCGGCCGCGGCGCTGGCGCTGAGCGTGGTTGTGCCGGGGTCGGGCCTGAAGTTCGCCTGCCTGTGCGTGGCCGCCGCCGGCATCTTCTCGGCGCAGCCGGTGTTCTGGTCGCTGCCGCCGACCTTCCTGAAGGGCGCCTCGGCCGCGGCCGGCATCGCGGCGATCAACTCGGTAGGCAACCTCGGCGGCTTCATCGCACAGAACGCGGTGCCGATGATCCGAGACCGCAGCGGCAGCGACCTCGTGCCGATGATCTTCCTCTCGGCCTGCCTCGTGGTCGGCTCGTGCCTCGTCTTCGTGGTGCTCGGCGCCCTGCAGCGCGACGCCGGCCGCCGCGCCGCGGTTCAGAGCGTAACGAGCAAGGCGCCGACGGTCGCGAGCCCCCACAGCAGTGCGCAGGCGGTGCGGTAGAGGCGCAGCGCCCGCGCGATGTCCTCGGCGGTGGCCGCCGCGCGGCCGTCGCCCATCCAGGCATCCTCGACCGCGACGCCGGCGTAGACCCGCGGGCCGGCGAGCCGCAGGCCGAGCGCGCCCGCCATCGCCGCCTCCGGCC
>NZ_VRUX01000524.1:0-2996 GCF_008039885.1 Methylobacterium sp. WL103 | reverse complement strand
CCGCGCCGGCCCGAGCCGCCAGAGGGCCGCCGCCATCGCCGCCCCCAGGCCGAGGAAGATCACCTGCGTGAGCCCGCTGCCGTCCTCGGAGGCCGCGAGCGTCGAGCGGTTGGCGAGATCGTGGAACCAGAGGTGGTTCCACAGCACGACCAGCACCGTCCCATTCAGGAGCACGCGCATCCAGTCCGGAAGGTCGCCCGCGGCTGGAACCGCGGAAGACTCGACCCGTCCGATCCGCGTTGCGATCCCTGGAGCAGAAGACAAGCGAGCATTCCGTCCGAGCGTTTCGTCGGTTGACCAAGCCAGCGTAGCCCGGAACCGGCCCGGCGGTCACCGAGAACCAGCCCGAACCACCGCGCGACTTCGCGATAACCTTGACGCGCGGTCGCCGCTCAGCGCCGCCCGATCGTCATGGACTGCCGGCTCGCCGCCTGGGTCTTGAGGAAGGCGGCCATCTCCGCGAGCTCCGGGGCCTTCGAGCGGAAGGTCACCGAGAGCGCGAGCAGCGTGTCGGCGTGGTCGAGGCCCGGATAGACGCGCTCCTGCACCGGCACGCGGGCGTCGCGCAGCTTCGCGGCGAGGCTCTGCGTGTTGCGTGGGCGCACGAGGGTGTCGTCGGCGCCGGTGGCGAGGAAGGCCGGCGGCGCGCTCGGCCCGACGAAGGCCACCGGCTGGGTCGCGCGCGGATCGGGCGCCTGGCCGAACACCTTGCGGGTGGTGTCCTGGTCGAAGGGCAGGAAATCGTAGGGGCCGGACAGGCCCGCGACCGCGCGGATCACCTTCGGGTCGACGCCGGCCGCCTTGAGGTAGCGCGTGTCGAGGCCGAGCATCAGGGCGTTGTAGGCGCCGGCCGAATGCCCGGCCAGCACGATCCGGCGCGGGTCGCCGCCATAGGCCGCGATGTTGTCGCGCACCCAGGCGATGGCCGCGGCGCCGTCCTCGAGGAAGCCGGGGAAGGGCGCCTCCGGGTAGAGCCGGTAGTCCGGCAGCACGGTGACGAAGCCCTGGGCGGCCAGCGCTTGGCCTACGAAGGCGTAATCCGCCTTCGAGCCGCTCTGCCAGGATCCGCCGTAGAAGAACACCAGCACCGGCGCGTTCTCGGGGGCGTTGACCGGGACGTAGACGTCGAGCCTCCGGCGCGGGCCCTCGCCGAAGGGCTCGTCGCGCAGCACCTGCCGTCCGCCGGCATCGCGCGGGCCGATCGCGTCGAACAGGGCGAGGGGGGAGCAGGCGGCGATGCCGATCGCCGCGAGCGCGAGGCATGCCAGGCTGGCGAGAGCCGTGAAGATTCGTGTCATTCGATGTCCGATTGGGCCGCGAACGCCAGATGGCGCGCGGCTCGGGGCGGATTCATGACCGGATCGCGCCGAACTTCGTTCGTGCGTCAGGTGCGCAGCACGATGCAGGCGCCGCCGACGCTGCGGATGCGGCCGCACAGGCCGTCGGCCGCCTGCCGGCTCTCGGCCGGGATGCGGATGCGGTAGAACGCGCGGGTGCCGCGGTTGCGCAGGCGCGTACCGATGATCATCGGGCGGACCTCGCCGATCACCTTGGCGTAGGTGGCGCGCGCGCGGGAGAAGGTCGCCAGCGCCAGGGACTTCGAGAAGTTGCCGGCGAGCTGGATGCCCCACGGGGCGGCCGGCCCCTCGTTGGCACCGATGGCGAAGCGATCGCCGCGCGACGGGATGCGCAGGCTCGCCGTGACCTGGAGGCAGGTCTGCGGCTCGGGCGCAGGATCGGCCTTCGCGGCCTCCCGCGCCTTGGTCTCCGCGGGCTTGGTTTCCGCAAGTTTGGCCGCGCCGCCCGTGGTCTCGCCGCCTTCCGGCGGCCCCATCTCGATCCGCGCGGCGCCCCCGCGCCAATCCTCGGGGGGAGCGCCGGTGATCGCGAGCACGTAGGCGCGGGTCTCGGTGGGCAGGCCGCCGCTGCCGGCGAGCCAGTTCGTCACCCGCCCCGGGCCGCCGTTGTAGGCGGCCGCCGCCAGGCCGAGGTTGCCGAATTGCCGCTTCAGGTCGGCGAGCAGGTGGGCGGCGTGCGGGATCGCCTGCTCGGGGTCGAACGGGTCGACGAGCCCGCGCTCGCGGGCCGTGCCGGGCATGAACTGGGCGACGCCTTGCGCGCCGACCGGGCTGACCACGCCGACGCGGAACGCGCTCTCGCGCCAGATCAGCCGCGTCAGGAACGGCACCGGCAGGTCTCGCGCCCGCGCCGCCCCCTCGATCAGCCGGCACAACGCCTGCTCGACGGTCTCGGTCGCCCCGTCGGAGGGGAGGGCGTGCGCGGGCGTGGCCAGGAGGAGGACGGCGAGTGCGGAAAGCGCCAGCGCCTTCCTTGTCCCATCTGTAGGTGAGGCGAGCGGGCTCACAAGCCTCGCACACCCAGTCGTCACACCCTCTCCGTCATCCCGTGTCTGCGCAGCAGAGCCCGGGATCCAGAGCCGCCGACAGCGCAGAACCGAGCACGACCTGCGGTTCTGGATCCTGGGCTCGCCTTCGGCGCCCCGGGATGACGGGGAGGGGACGATCGGGGACGATCGCACTCGGCTCCGATGAGACGGGGGAATGCGCGATTCTGCAGAGGGAGGCGGGACGGGGCGCGAACGCGTATCTTTCGGTGACGACGTGGACGCTCGAGCGGAAACCGTCATGCCTCGCGATCGAGCCCTTTGGCGGCGGTCGGCGTGCGACCGCCCCGTGTCACCCGCTCCGATCTAGCATCCCGCGACCGGCGATCAATCCACGCGGTCACACCCAGGCGGGGCGATCCGTGCCGAGGCGCCGCGCCGGGAGCGGCCAGGCCATCGGCGCGCCGTCGATCGCCAGGGGCGGCCGCAAGCGATGCGCCGGCCCCCACGCCGTCGCCTCGACGGCGGCGGAGAAATCGCCGTCGGATTCCGGTGCGAGTTCCCCTGCCGACGCCGTCGGCTCGGTGTCGAGGAGCAGCTGCGCCGTGCGGGCCAGGGACAACCGCGCGCCGCCCGCGACCCCGTCCTGCAG
>NZ_VRUX01000523.1:0-3010 GCF_008039885.1 Methylobacterium sp. WL103 | reverse complement strand
TGCGCGGACCTCCGCGCCGACGCCCGCCGGCACCTGGCCGCCTACGACGCCGAGAGGGCGACGATCGCGCCGACGGCCCGCGCCGCCTTCCTGCCGCTCGCCCTGGTCGAGGGCTACCTCGCCGCCATGGAGCACCCGGGCTACGACCCGCTCAACACGCCGATCGAGACCGCCCGCTGGCGCCGCCTGTGGCGGCTGTGGCGGGGATCGCGCGCGGCCGGGTAGGGCGCCGACCGGCTCCCTCTCCCAGGGGGAGAGGGTTGGGGTGAGGGGCGTGACCTCTCAGGACGAGTTTCGCCCCTCATCCTGTCCTTCTCCCCATCCAAGTCGGGCTTGCCCGATTTGGACACCAGAATAGCCGATCTCGGGCAAGCCCGAGATCGGCGGGAGAAGGGACCCGCGCTCCCCCTGTCCAGCGAGAGGTCGCTGCGATGTAACCCCCCGCCGCCGCCCCGCGTTGGCGCCCGCAGATTCCTCGTCTACGTTCCTCAAAGAAGACGCTCCAGGGAAGAAACCAGACGCTCATGGCCGACACCTACGACGTGCTCATCATCGGCGCCGGCCCCGGCGGCTACGTCACCGCGATCCGCGCGGCGCAGCTCGGGTTCAAGACCGCGGTGGTGGACCGGGAGCACCTCGGCGGCATCTGCCTGAACTGGGGCTGCATTCCGACCAAGGCGCTGCTGCGCTCGGCCGAGATCTACCACTACATGCAGCACGCCTCCGACTACGGGCTCTCCGCCAAGGAGGTCTCGTTCGACACCGCGGCGATCGTAAAGCGCTCGCGCGGGGTCTCGTCGAAGCTGAACGGCGGCGTCGGGCACCTGCTGAAGAAGAACAAGGTCGACGTGATCTGGGGCGAGGCCACGGTCGATTCCGTCGCCAAGGGCAACGGCGCCGGCCAGGTGACGGTGAAGGAGACCACCCGCGCACCCGCGCCGAAGGGGGCGCTGGCCGCCGGCACCTACTCGGCCAAGCACATCATCGTCGCCACCGGCGCGCGGCCGCGCGCGATCCCCGGCATCGAGCCCGACAAGAAGCAGATCTGGACCTACTACGAGGCGATGGTGCCGGAGACGATGCCGAAATCGCTCCTGGTGATGGGCTCGGGCGCGATCGGCATCGAGTTCGCCTCGTTCTACGCCACCATGGGCGCGGCGGTGACGGTGGTGGAGCTGCTGCCGCAGATCCTGCCGGTGGAGGATCCCGAGATCGCGGCCATCGCCCGCAAGCGCTTCGAGAAGCAGGGCATCAAGATCCTCACCGGCGCCAAGGTGACGAAGGTCGAGAAGGGCGCCGACTCGGTCACCGCCACCATCGAGGGCGGCGACGGCAAGGTGCAGCAGATCACGGCGGAAAAGCTGATCTCGGCGGTGGGCGTCGTCGGCAACATCGAGAACCTCGGGCTGGAGAAGCTCGGGGTGACGATCGAGCGCGGCATCGTCGTCACGGACGGGTTGGGGCGCACCAACGTGCCCGGCCTCTACGCCATCGGCGACGTCGCCGGCCCGCCGATGCTCGCCCACAAGGCCGAGCACGAGGGCGTGATCTGCATCGAGACGATCAAGGGCCTGCACACCCACCCGATGGACAAGGCGAAGATCCCCGGCTGCACCTACTGCCAGCCGCAGATCGCCTCCGTCGGCCTCACCGAGGCCAAGGCCAAGGAGCAGGGCTTTGCCGTCAAGGTCGGCCGCTTCCCCTTCGCCGGCAACGGCAAGGCGATCGCGCTCGGCGAGCCGGACGGCCTGATCAAGACGGTGTTCGACGCCAAGACCGGCCAGCTGCTCGGCGCCCACATGGTCGGCGCCGAGGTGACCGAGCTGATCCAGGGCTACGTCGTCGCCATGAACCTCGAGACCACCGAGGAAGACCTGATGCACACGGTCTTCCCGCACCCGACGCTGTCCGAGATGATGCATGAAAGCGTGCTGGATGCTTATGGGAAGGTGATCCATACTTAGTCGAAAAAACACTGCTTATTCAGACACTTAGGGAACTTCAACTAAGCGTAGGATTGTGCTTTGAGGCATGATCCTACGCGATTCCCAAGCCCATTTCTGACGCTCAGTGTGACCAGTTTGTGACCGAATTAGCGTGTCTGAGGGCCGTGGAGGCCAGCGACAACCCCTCGTGTGGCGGCTGTAGGCCGTGATGCCGAGACTCACAGTTGACG
Source organism: Methylobacterium sp. WL103 (assembly GCF_008039885.1). Lineage (NCBI taxonomy): Bacteria > Pseudomonadati > Pseudomonadota > Alphaproteobacteria > Hyphomicrobiales > Methylobacteriaceae > Methylobacterium > Methylobacterium sp. WL103. The sequence goes on along the minus strand of NZ_VRUX01000523.1, from coordinate 834 downwards.
GTCTAGCGTGACAATCGCCTGGACAGTGGCTGCACGACATTTGACGGCCGAAAAGCTTATCGGGTCAGGTCGATCAAAGCGTATCCCGCCTCCCGAACGCTCACCATCTAATCAAACAAAAAATCATCGTCTTTTCAGAGCCTTAGAACACCAACCTACCGTGGGACGACCGTAGGCATAATGACAAAAAAAGGCGTCGCAAGCGGCTGATTTTCGCGCCAACTGTGACAAAGACTGCGACAAAAATCGGTTAATATGCACCGCCCTAACCCACCAGCTCGCTTCGTGTTTCAGCAAATTCCGATGGTTGTGATCACGGCGATCTGGGCGGTGTTTTGATGGCCTTTTGCGCGACTTAGCAGCAGTTAGCACCAGCTAGTGTCTGCAATTCAAGGGTCAAACATCTTCATCGTCCACGTCATCAATAGCTATTTCTACGTGGTCCATCTCCGAAGCGGAATAAGCCCGCCCTTGTTTCAGGCCAAGCACTTCCTTCAAGCCTGGATGCACTCGGAAGATGTTAGCACGGGCATCATACTCGGCATCACTATCCTCATATTTCCACACCCACTCCGACCCGCCACCCGCACCACCAACCTTCAAATATCCAATTGCCGAAAAGTTATATAACTCTCGGACCATGTGAGTGTAAGAAGGCAAAGGAAGTTCCCGCTCTTCTTGCTTCGTATGTTCTTCTTTAAATTTAACGTAAGCGCTGTTTTCAGGCCACGGCTCTGAGGGCTGGCATGACCGGGTAGGCCCATGGCAGCAGGTCGTCGAGACGACGTTGTGGATGGCCCTCGACGATGCGGGTGATGACGTCGGCGAGGTAGG